>CAYYCE010000172.1:0-6650 GCA_964469635.1 uncultured Kineosporiaceae bacterium | reverse complement strand
GAAGGAGAAGCTCACGCAAGGCCACGGGTCGATTGTTGCGCACAGAGAGTGATTGTTCGATTACTGGGTGCTTTCTTTACTCCCGCGTGTCGCAACAGCCACTCGAGTCACATTCGTCACTCCTCCTGCGAGGTGGCCGTCAGCGGTTCGAGAACCAGCGCCAGGCCGTCGTCCCCGACCGGGGCGGTGACCTCGTCGGCGGCCGTGCGGACGTCCTCGCGCGCCTGCCCCATGGCGACCGATCGATGGGCCCAGGCGAACATCTCCAGATCGTTGGCGCCGTCGCCCACCACCAGCGTGGAGGTCGGCGGGACGCCGAGCCGGGCCCGGACCCGCTCGAGGGCGCTCGCCTTGCTCACCCCCTCGGGGGCCAGGTCGAGCCAGGCGGTCCAGCCCACGGCATAACCGACCCCGTGCAGCCCCGCGGCATGCACCAACTCGGCGAACTCCTCGCTGGTGTGATCGACGCTGCGCACCACGACCCGGGTCGCCGGCCCGTCGACGAGCTGCTCGAACGGCACGATGACGTTCTCGTCGCCGCTCAGCTCGCCCTCCGGGAACGGCGCCGTCAGCCTGCGGGCCGCACGCATGTCCTCCACCGCGTAGAGCGCCACGGGGAAGTGCTCGCGCAACAGCTTCAGGGCGGGTGTGGGGTCGAAGGTCACCACGTCAGCGATCTCGTAGCCGGTCGCCAGCGCCGGGTCGAGCCGCAGCGTCATGGCGCCGTTGCTGCACACCGCCCACCCTTCGAGCAGGCCCAGCCGATCCAGAACGGGCAGCGTGCCGTGCACCGAGCGGCCCGTGGCCACGACCACGTGATGGCCCGCGTCCGCCACCGCCCGGACGGCGGCCAGCACCCGGGGCGAGAGGTGCTCGTCCCAGTCGAGGAGCGTGCCGTCGATGTCGAGGGCGACGAGCATCAGCCGGCGGTGGCGGGCGGCACGAGGACGTCGAGACCGCCGAGATAGGGCTGCAGGGCCTTGGGGACGGCGACCGAGCCGTCGGCCTGCTGGTGGTTCTCCAGGATCGCCACCAGCCACCGCGTGGTGGCCAGGGTGCCGTTGAGTGTGGCCACCGTCCGGGTGGAGCCGTCGCCGAGGTGCGGGTTGCGCTCCCGGACGTCGAGCCGGCGCGCCTGGTAGGTGGTGCAGTTCGAGGTGGAGGTCAGCTCGCGGTAGCGCTGCTGGGTCGGCAGCCAGGCCTCGCAGTCGTACTTGCGCGCCGCGCTGGACCCGAGGTCACCGGCGGCCACGTCGATCACCCGGTAGGGCAGCTCGACCTTGGCCAGCATCTCCTCCTCCCAGGCGAGCAGCCGCAGATGCTCCTCGTGGGCCTGCTCGACGCGGCAGTAGCTGAACATCTCCACCTTGTGGAACTGGTGCACCCTGATGATCCCCCGGGTGTCCTTGCCGTAGGAGCCGGCCTCGCGCCGGTAGCAGGCCGACCAGCCGGCGTAGCGGCGGGGCCCGGCGCTCAGATCGATGATCTCGCCGGCGTGGTACCCGGCCAGCGGCACCTCGCTGGTTCCGACCAGGTACAGGTCGTCGGCCTCCAGTCGGTAGACCTCGTCGCTGTGGGCGCCGAGGAAGCCGGTTCCGCGCATCACCTCGGGCTTGACCAGGGTCGGGGTGATCACCGGGGTGAACCCGGCGGCCGTCGCCTGGTCGACGGCGAGCATCAGCAGCGCCAACTCGAGCCGGGCCCCCGGGCCGGTGAGGAAGTAGAACCGGGCTCCGGAGACCTTGGCCCCCCGGTCGGTGTCGATCGCGGCCAGCAGCTCGCCGAGCTCGAGGTGGTCGCGCGGGGTGAACCCCTCGGCCGCGAAGTCGCGCGGGGCGCCGACCTCGCGCAGCACGACGTAGTCCTCCTCGCCGCCTGATGGGGTGTCACGCTCCACGACGTTGTCGATCCCGCTCGCCACGGACCCGAACTCCGCCGTGGCGGCCTCGGACTCGGCCTTGAGCGCCTTCACCCGTTCCGCCAGCTCGCGGGTCCGCGCCAGCAGGGCGGCCTTCTCCTCCCCCCCGGCCCGGGCCACCTGCTTGCCCAGGGCGTTCTGTTCGGCGCGGGTGCGCTCGAACTCGGCGATGCTCGAGCGACGCCGCTCGTCCGCGCTCAGAAGGACGTCGACGAGCCCGGCATCGGCCCCGCGGGCGCGCTGGCTGGCTCGCACGATCTCGGGGTCCTCGCGCAACTGGCGCAGATCAATCACCGGCCCACGGTATCGATCCGTGCCGGGACGGCGAAGCTGACCCGCGAACCGGGACGGCGAGCCTTTCCGCGAGACGCACCCTCGGGGTCGACGTCGGGTCGACGGCGGGTCGGCGACGTCGGGTCGGCCCGAGGCGGCCACCGGGTCACGGGAGCGATACCGTCGACCCATGTCGACCAGCGACGTCCTGCGGGTCGTCGTGCTCCTGGCCGCCGGCGGAGCGGTCCTGGCTCTCACGCTGCTCGGCTACCGCGCACGTCGCACATCGCCGGCCCCCCTCCCGTTCCTGCCGACGGACGACGGCTCCGAACCCAGGCCGCACGTGGCCGTGGTGGTGAACCCCACGAAGATCCAGAGTCTGGAGACCGAGAGGTCGTGGTTGGAGCGCCAGTGCTCCGCGCGCGGGTACTCCACGGCCGACTGGTGGCAGACCACCGCGACCGACCCCGGCCACGGGGCAACTCGCGATGCCCTCCGGGGCAACCCCGACGTCGTGCTGGCCTACGGCGGCGACGGCACGGTGCGCGCGGTGGCCGCCGAACTGGTCGGGGGCCGCACACCGCTGGCCATCCTGCCCGCCGGCACCGGCAACCTGCTCGCCCGCAACCTCTCGCTCCCGCTGGCCGACCTGGAGTCCGCCGTCGGCATCGCCCTGGGGTACAAGGAGCGTCGCGTCGATGTGGGCCTGGTCGAGATCGACGTCTCGGGTGAGGACCAGGACCCGGTCCGTTCCGTCTTCTGCGTCATGGCCGGCATCGGGTTCGACGCCGAGGTCATGGCCACGGTCGCCCCGACGATGAAGCGGCGCATGGGCTGGTGGGCCTACATCGTCACCGGCGCCCGCAAGCTGCACGGTCGCCGCATCCGGGTCACGCTGCGGCTGGACGACGGCGACCCGCAGCACCGCTGGGTGCGCACCGTCCTGGTCGGCAACTGCGGCGAACTGATCGGCGGGGTGCCGCTGATGCCCGAGGCCGAGGTGGACGACGGCTGGCTGGACGTCGCGGTGGTGGCGCCACGGGGCTATGTGGGCTGGGGCGCGGTGGTGGCCACGGTGCTCACCCGCAGCCGGCGCGGGCATCCCGTGGTGCAGCATCTTCGGTGCCGCTCCATCGAGATCCGGGCCGAACGGCCGCTGCACGTCCAGCTGGACGGTGACGCCACGGGCACCGCGCGGGTGCTCCGGGTCGGCGTCGACCCGCTGGCGCTGGCCGTCCGCTGCCCCTGACGGCGGTCCGGACCACCGATCACGGTCGTGTATCAGGGCCGCCCCGTGCGGCGTCCACTCCCCATGGGCTCCGAACCGCCGGCCCGCAATCCGGTCGACGACCCAGTCGGCAACCCGGTGAGCAGCCCGTCAAGAACCCGGTCAGCCACTGTCAGGGGTGTCGGCCACGACCGCACACGGTCGCCGTCTTGCCATGCTTGCGGTGTCATTCCTGATTTGACTGGCCAGTCATAGATTCTATGACTATGCTGCTCGTGTGCATCCGTGAGAAGACACCGCCCTGGCCGCGGTGTCTCCTCGCAAAAAGCACAGCGGCGGGGGGTGCGAGCCGTACGGGCCATCGGCGCGACACCCCCCGCCCCGATCAGCAGGGGCCGAGAAACGTGAAATGGCGTGCGGGAACACGCCCATCAGGGAGACAAACCGCAGCAGTGGCTCCAGCTTGCGTCGACGGTTCCGGCCCCGGCGGAGGCGACGAACATACCGGAGGCGGTGAGGGTCAGAGCGGTGAGGAGGGCAGCGACGGAGCGGCGCGTGCGTGTCATGGGATGATTCCTCTCGATGCAGTGGGCCTGCTGTCACAGGCCGACTTGACTGGCAGTCAGAGCATCGTGACAGATTCGCCCGTTCGGCGCACTAGGCACTTCTTCGTGTGTTTTGCCGGATACGGAGGGTTAGGTCTCATGGGGACGGACCAGCGTGGGCCGGTCATGGTGTCGGGCGACGTGGTGTCGGACGGGCCGAGCGGTTTCGCCGCCCGGCTGAAACGTCTCCGGGTCGAGGCGGGACTCTCACAGACGCAGTTGGCCGGCGAGGATCTGTCGCCCAGTTACATCTCGCTGCTCGAATCCGGCAAACGGCAGCCGAGCCTGCAGATGGTCGAGCACCTGGCCAAGCGGCTCGGTTGTTCGTCGTCCATGCTGTGGGAGGGCGCCGCCTCGGAGCGGGAGCGCCGCATCTCGCTCGAGCTCGCCTATGCGCGGCTGGCCATCACCCACGGCGAGGCCGATGACGCCCGGTTCCGACTCACCCAGCTGTTGGGTGAGTCGGACCTCGACCAGCGCTCGGCGGACGAGGCCACCCTCCTGCTGGCCCGGACCGCGGAGCAGCGTGGTGAGCTCGGGGACGCCATCGCGACGCTGCTGCCACTGTTCGCACGGAGCCGCTCGGGAGCCAGCCACGTGCCGTTGACCACCGTGGGCCCGGCGCTGTTCCTCTACTACACGGACTCCGGCGACCTGCACCAGGCGGTCGCGGTCGGCGAGACGGTGTTCGCGGCCATCGTCGACCGGGGACTGACCGGCACCGAGGACTACTACCGCGTCGCGTCGGGGCTCATCTTCGCCTACTACGAACTCGGCGATCTGTCCCACGCGATGGCCTGGGCCCGCCAACTGATCCAGGAGACCGAGTCCGCGGGCTCCCGCAAGGGGCAGGCCGCCCTCTACTGGAACGCCGCGATCGTGGCGGAGGGGCTGGGCGAGCTCAACGAGGCGATCCACATGGCGGAGCGCGCCCTGGCCCAGATGTCGGAGTCGACCAACACCCGTGACCTGGTCCGGCTGCGCATCGCCATGGCCCAGCTGCTCGTGCTGTCCGATCCACCCCGGGCCGAGGAGGCATGGAACACCCTGGCCCTGGCCAGCGACCAGCTCGACGACCTCGGCAGCGAGATGGACCACATGCGCTGGGAGCGCACCGCGGCGATCGCCCTGGTGCTGCGCGGGGTGCTGCCCAAGGCCCGCGAGCTGGCCGAGGCAGCCGTCTCCCGCGCCACGGAGGGTGCCGAGGACCAGGCCGTGAGCCTGACGACCCTGGGCGACGTGCACCTGGCCGAGGGCGACGCCGTCGAGGGGTTGGAGCGCTACCGGGCGGCCGCGGAGCTGCTCCACCGCGCGCCGCCCAACCGCGCCACCGCGCGGGCATGGCGCGATCTCGGCGATCGGTTCACCACCCTGGACCATCCCGACGAGGCGGCCTCCTGTTTCGCCGAGGCGCTCGTGATCGTCGGCCTGCCGGACCGGTCGGCGGTGCTGCGCTCGGCCAGGAGCCGCACCGCCCGCCCCTCGAAGACCCTCCAGGGCTAACGCCGCACACGTCTCGGCCACGTTCCGGGTCCGAGCGAGTGGGGCGCCTCGGGCGCCTGGGTGGCGCTGCTGTTGGTGTCAGCGGCGGGTGCCGTCACCGGTCGGGTCCTGTTGCGCGCCGTGCGCCTGGCCATCGTCCGCCATCGTCCGCCGCCTCGGGGCCGGGGGCTGTGCCGCGGGCGGTCGGGACGGCCACCAGCCGCCACAACGCCACCAGGGCGAGGATCGCCACCAAGGTGTAGGACTGCTGCACGAGCAGGCCGGTGACCGGGCCCAGCACCCACCAGCCCGACCAGACGCCGCCCCACCACGGCAGCGGCAGCAACAGCACCACCGTCACGGCGAGCGCCGCCGCCACCCGCGACCGGGTCCGGCCGTCACCGAGCAGCGCGCCGATGACCGCGATCCCCCAGTGCCAGTGGTGGATCCAGGACACGGGCGAGATGAGCACGGCGACCATGCCGACGGCCCCCACCACGGCGACCGGCTCGCCCAGCCGATCCAGCCGGGCCGACAGTGCGAACCCGAGGCCCGCCACGGCGAGCACCGCCAGCACCCAGAGCAGCGACTGCGCCGCCGGCGAGGACGGGCCGATCCGCATCAGGGCGCCCCGCAGCGACTGGTTGGACACCCCGTCGTTGGGCCCCAGCCGGTCGGGGTCGAGCAGCGCGTCCGTCCAGAAGACCAGGCTCGCGGACGGCGCCGCCACCGCGGCCAGCAGCGTCGCCGAGGCGGCGGCTCCGACCGAGACCAGCAGCTCGCGCGGCCGGCGGGCGACGGCGAAGTGGAGCCAGAACGCCGCCGGGGTGAGCTTCACCGCCGCGGCCAGACCGATCAGCGACCCGGTGGGCCACCAGCGCCGGTCCTCGGGCACCCGGCGGGCCAGATCGGCCAGGCAGAGGGTCACCACGATCGCGTTGACCTGCCCGAACCGGAACCCGTCGGCCACCGGCGCCAGGTGCACCAGCACCGCGGCCACCGCCCCCCGGGCCAGCGGGGCGCGTCGCCCGGCCCGGGCGAGCAGCGGCCGGAAGGCGATCCCGGTGGCCCACCAGAGCAGGATCAGTTGGAGCAGCGCCCACACCCAGCCGGCCGCGGCGAACGGCATCAGCGCCAGCGGAAT
>CAYYCE010000171.1:5621-6650 GCA_964469635.1 uncultured Kineosporiaceae bacterium | reverse complement strand
GGCGGGCGGTGATCCTCGAGATCACCCAGCCGACCCGGCCGCCGCTCTCGCTCTCCCCACCGTCGGTGGGCACCCGCAACGGCCGGGTGTAGAACGACTTGACCAGCGCCGTAGCGGGGTCGGCGAGCATCGGCCCGAGCAGGCCGGGCACGAAGTGGGTGTCCCACTCGGTCAGATCGGCGTCCACGAACACCAGGACGTCCCCCCTGGTCACGAGCAGCGACTTCCACAGTGCCTCGCCTTTGCCCAGCGCCGGTCCGAGGTCGGGGCGGATGTCCTTCGCCCGATGGACGACCGCACCGGCCGCACGGGCCGCGGCGGCGGTGTCGTCGACCGAGTCCGAGTCGATCACCACCAACTCGTCGACCAGTCCGTGCCCGCGGACCAGATCCTCGTGGATCCGGGCGACGATGTCGCCGACCGTGTCCTGCTCGTTGCGGGCCGGGATCACCACGGACACCGTGGGCCGTCCCGGGCGCCGGGCCAGCGCCGCCGCGGCGAAGTCCTCGGTGTGGAAGATGCGCACACCCGGGCCGCGGTCGATCACGACATCACCGTAGCTCGCGCACCCGGGAGGCTCGCGCACCCCGGAGGCTCGCGAGGCCGCCGCGTGCAACTGCTCATGCCTCGGGGATGACCCTGCCTTGACGCGGCCCGCCCTAGCGTCGTCGCGGTACCGGAGGAGAGGGAGGGCGGACGGGATGTCGGCGAGATGGTTGGGCCCCGGCTCCGGACGCTGTGCCGGAGCAAGTGTGATCGTGGCCGGCCTGCTGCTCGCGGGGTGCTCGCCGTCTCCGGCGAGCGAGGTCACGGTGGCCACCGCAGCCTCCGATCCCGCCCCGGCCTCGCCGACGGCGTCGGCCTCCTCGACGCCGGGCGCGACCGGGTCGCCGTCCAGATCGGCGTCCGGATCGGCGTCCGGATCTGCCCGGCCCACTCCGGCGGTGTCCGCGAAGCCGGTGAGAGCCATCGCGGCCGGGAGGACGACCACGGCGACCTCGGCGAAGACCACCGCCCCGGGAACCGACC
>CAYYCE010000171.1:0-5611 GCA_964469635.1 uncultured Kineosporiaceae bacterium | reverse complement strand
GCAGAGACTCAATTCATGACCTCACTGCAGCGTCCGCCCCGGGAACCGACCGGGTCTCCGTCCCCGCCGCCGGGCGCCCGGTGGACACCTCCCACCCCACTCGGGTGATCGGCACGGGGACGCCCGCGGGGTGCACCTCGGCGGCCGTGGTCGCCGCGGTCGCCGCGGGCGGCGTCGTCACCTTCGACTGCGGCTCCGCCCCGGTCACCATCCGGATGACCGCGACGGCCAAGGTCCGCAACGCCAACTCCAGGCTTGTGCTGGACGGCGGCGGAAGGGTGACCCTCTCGGGCGGCGGGGCCCGCCGCATCCTGTACCAGAACACCTGTGACGCCACTCAGGGCTGGACCACCGACCACTGCCAGAACCAGGCCGGTCCGACGCTGGTGCTGCAGAACCTGACCCTCGCCGACGGCGACTCCACCGGTGAGCACGCCGAGGGCGGCGGAGGCGGCGCCGTATTCGTCCGGGGTGGCCGACTGAGGATCATCAACTCCCGCTTCGTGGACAATCGCTGCGACGTCGCCGGACCCGACCTGGGCGGCGCCGCGGTGCGGGTGCTCAGCCAGTACCAGGGCGGACCGGTCGTGGTCAGCGGCAGTACGTTCACCGGCGGGCGGTGCGCCAACGGCGGGGCGCTGAGCAGCATCGGGGTGTCCTGGATCATTGTGAACAGCGTGTTCCGCGGCAACGCGGCCACCGGACGGGGGGCCAACCCGGCGAAGGGCGGCACCGCCGGTGGGGGCAGCGGCGGGGCCATCTACCTCGACGGCAACACCTTCACCCTCGACCTGCGCGGCAGCCTCATTCAGGACAACACCGCCCCGGAGGGCGGTGGCGCGATCTTCTTCGTGAGCAACGACCGCACGGGGACGGCGACCCTGGCCGCGTGCACGCTGCGGCGCAACGTGAGCCAGGGGTTCGAGACGGCGAACCTGCCGGGGATCTTCTTCCTCGGGGCGCGGCCGCCGTCCCTGACCGGAGGGACCACGCTGACCCGGTGAGGCTGACCCGGTGAGAATGCGCCGGGCCTCGTGACTAGGGTTCGGGGTATGTCCGGTACCGCGCAGACGGGGCATCGATCAGGGCACCAGACGAGGCAGGGGCCGCTGGCGGGGTTGGCCGTCGTCGAACTGGCGGGGATCGGCCCGGTGCCGTTCGCCTCGCTGATCCTGGCCGAGTTGGGCGCCGACGTGATGCGCGTCGACCGCGCCGCCGGCGACGGCCCGCTTGCCTCGGCGCTGAGCGGCCTCAACCGCAGCCGGCCGAGCATCGCCGTCGACCTCAAGGCCGAGGGGGGTCGCGAGGTCGTGCTGCGGCTGGTCGACGGGGCCGACGTCCTGCTCGAGGGCTGGCGGCCGGGCACCACCGAGCGGCTGGGCCTGGGGCCCGGGGACTGTCTGGACCGCAACCCGCGTCTGGTCTACGGCCGGATGACCGGGTGGGGCCAGGACGGGCCCTGGGCCGGGGCCGCGGGACACGACATCACCTACGCCGCGATCACCGGGGCGCTGCACCTGGTGGGTACGCCGGAGCGCCCCGTCGTCCCGGCGAACGTGTTGGCCGACTTCGGTGGCGGTGCGCTCTACCTGCTGCTCGGGGTGCTCGCCGCACTGCAGGCCCGTCAGCTCACCGGTCGGGGCCAGGTGGTCGACGCCGCCATGGTGGACGGTGCCGCCTCCATGATCACGATGCTGTACGCGATGTTCGGCGCCGGGCTGTGGCGCGACGAGCGCGGGGTCAACATGCTCGACGGCGGCCTGCCCTACTACGACACCTACCGGTGCGCGGACGGCAAGCACATCGCCGTGGGGGCCCTGGAGCCCAAGTTCTTCGCGGAGCTGCTCGCCGGGCTGGGGCTGACCCTTGAGCACGCCCAGGAGGACCCGGCGGGTTGGCCCGCGATGCGGACGGCCTTCGCCGAGGTGTTCGCCACCCGGACCCGCGACGAGTGGGCCGACCACTTCGAGGGCACCGACGCCTGCGTGGCCCCGGTGCTCGGGCTCGGCGAGGCGCCGCACCACCCCCACATGCGGGCGCGGGGGATCTTCACGGAGGTGAGCGGGGTGCTCCAGCCCCGGGTGGCCCCCCGGTTCTCCGACACCCCTGCCCGCGACCCCCAGCCGGCGCGTCCGGCCGGGGCCGACACGGTCGCGCTGCTGTCCTCCCGTGGGTTCACCGACACCGAGATCGAGGAATTGCTGGCGCGCGGCGTGGTCGCGCGAGCGACCGACGCCGGGTAGCCACTCGAAGGCCCGCCGCATTCGAGTTCGTTGGCGACTCTTGCACATTGTGATGTCAAGACCACGGTGTGGTGTGGCCATCCCACGTCGAGGGGGCGCCCCACCTCGCAGAACCCGGTACCGAGTGCTGGTCGCGCTCGACGAGTTCGGCGACCGCTGGACGCCCTCGGGGCCGGCGGCCCCGGTCAGCGACCGGTGAAGCGGGCCGGACGGCGCTCGCCGAAGGCCGCGACGCCCTCGGCGAAGTCCTCGGTGACCAGTAGGGCGGCCTGACCCGCGGCCTCCCGGTCGAGGATCGCCTCGAGGTCGGGCAGCGTCGCGGCGTTGACGGCCGCGGTGGTCGCGGCGACCGCGGCGGGGGCCGTCGCGGCCAGGGCGGCCTCCAGCGCGCGGGACCGGTCGGCGAAATCGGCGTCCGGACAGACTTCGGCGATCAGCCCCCAGTCGTGGGCGGTGGCCGCCGGGACCTGCTCGGCGGTCAGCGCCATGCGCAGCGCCCGGGCGCGTCCGACGGCCGCGGCGACCAGGGCGGTGGCGCCGCCGTCCGGCATCAGGCCGATCTTGGCGAACGCCAGCATGAACGTCGCCGACTCGGTCGCCAGGGCGTAGTCGCAGGCAAGCGCGAGCGAACAGCCGACCCCGGCCGCCACGCCGTTGACCAGGGCCAGCACGGGGGTGCCCGACCCGACGACGGCCCGAACGGCGCGATTGGCGCCGTCCAGCGTCTCGGTGCCGACCTGGTCGAGGCCGGAGATCGCGGACAGGTGCGCGCCCGAGCAGAACCCGCGGCCGGCCCCGGTCAGGCTGATCACCCGGACGTCCTCACGGGCGTCGAGGGCGGTCACGGCGTCCGCCAGCGCCTCCAGCATCCTCGCGTCGACCGCGTTGAGCCGGTCGGGAGCGGTCAGGGTGATTCGGCCGACGGACCCCTCGAGCGAGACCGTGATCTCGGAGGTCGCGGGGGTCAGGGGGGATCGAGACATGCCTGCCTGCTTCCGGATCAGCCGGCGCCGGGCAGGTCGGCGGGGACGAGTTCGCGGATGCCGGGCAGGACCTGCTCGGTGAAGGTGTTCAGGAACCGTTCCTGGTCGGCCCCCGGACCGTGCATCACCAGGTGGGTGAATCCCAGGTCGGTGTAGGTCTTCACCGCGGCCACGACGTCCTCGGGCCTGGAGGCGACGATCCAGCGTGTGGCCACCTGCTCGATCGGCAACGCATCGGCCGCCGCCTCCATCTCGGCCGGGGAGTGGATCGAGTGCTTCTGCTCGGCCGACAGCGACAGCGGTGCCCAGAAGCGGGTGTTGGCCAGGGCGAGGTCCGGGTCGGGATCCCAGGACACCTTGATCTCGATCATGCGGTCCAGGGCGTCGCCGTCGCGTCCGGCGGCTGCCGCCCCCTCGGCCACCGCCGGCATCAGCCTGTCCTCGTACAGCTCGCGGCCCTTGCCGGAGGTCGCGATGAAGCCGTCGCCGACGCGGCCCGCATAGCGGGCGACCACCGGGCCGCCGGCCGCGACGTAGACCGGGACCGGCTCCTCGGGGCGGTCATAGACCGCGGCGTCCACCGTCCGGTAGTAGGTGCCCTCGAAGTCGACCCGGTCGGCGGTCCACAGGGCGCGGATCAGGTCGATCGCCTCCCGCAGCCGCGCGAAGCGCTCCTTGAACTGCGGCCAGGCGTCCTCGCCGGTGCCCACCGCCCCGACGGCGACCTCGTTGAGGGCCTCGCCGGTGCCGACCCCGAGCATCACCCGGCCCGGGGCCAGACACGCCAGCGTGGCGAACGACTGGGCGACCACCGCGGGGTTGTATCTGAAGGTGGGGGTCATGACGGAGGTACCCAGTAGCACCCGCTCGGTGCGGGCCGCCACGTAGGACAGCCACGCGATCGAGTTCGGGGCGTGCCCACCGGCCAGCCGCCACGGCTGGAAGTGGTCCGAGATGGTGACACTGTCCAGACCCACCGCCTCGGCGAGCATCGCGTAGCGCGCCAACTCGGTGGGGGCGAATTGTTCTGCTGAGGCCTTGTAGCCCACACGCAGCGCGGGCCGGGTCGCGACGGTCATGGCTCCACCGTAGGGCCCCTGCCCGGCTCACGGGCCGAGAGGATCAGCGCTCCTCGCGCGCGACCCACGGGGTGTCGACGTCGCCCACGTAGATCTGGCGCGGCCGGTAGATCCGGCCCTTGGGGTCGTCGTGGATCTCCTTCCAGTTGGCGATCCAGCCCGGCATCCGGCCGATGGCGAACATGACCGTGAACATGTTCAGCGGGATGCCGATGGCACGCAGGATCATGCCCGAGTAGAAGTCGACGTTGGGGTAGAGCTTGCGCTCGATGAAGTAGTCGTCGCCGAGGGCTGCGTCGGCCAGCTCGGCGGCGATGTCCAGCAGCGGGTCGTCGCCGCCCGCCTGGGCGAGCACCGTCTCGGCGGCAGCGCGCAGGATCTTCGAGCGCGGGTCGAAGTTCCGGTAGACCCGGTGGCCGAAGCCCATGAGCTTGACGCCGGTGTCCCTGTCCTTGACCTTGCGGACGTACTCGGCGACGGGGATGCCGCTGTCCCTGATCTGCTGGAGCATCGTGACCACTGCCACGTTGGCGCCTCCGTGCAGCGGACCCCACAGCGCGCAGACGCCGGCGGCGCAGCTGGCGTACATGTTCGCCTTGCTCGAGGCCACCATGCGCACGGTGCTCGTGGAGCAGTTCTGCTCGTGGTCGGCGTGCAGCAGGAGGAACAGGTTGAGCGCCCGGGAGACCTCCTGGGTCGGCGTGTACTCCTTGTACGGCTGGGAGAACATCATGTGGAGGAAGTTGTCCACGTACCTCAGGTCGAAGCGTGGGTGCATGATCGCCTCGTCGACGGAGGACTTGTAGCTGGCGGCCGCGATGGTGCGCACCTTCGACAGCAGCCGCGCCGCCACCACCTCCATCTGGGCATCGTCGTGGATGTCCGCCTGGGGCTCGTGCACGCTCAGGCCGTTGATCATGGCCGACAGGATCGCCATCGGGTGTGCGTTGGGCGGGAACGCGTCGAAGTGCTTGCGCATGCTCAGCGGCATCGCCGAGTTCTCGGTCAGCAGGTCGCTGAACCGGTCACGATCCTCCGGGGTCTGCAGCCTGCCGAAGATCACGAGCCAGGCCACCTCGACGAACGAGCTGTGCTCGGCCAGGACCTCGATCGGGATCCCCCGGTAGCGCAGGATCCCGGCGTCGCCGTCGATGTAGGTCACGGCCGACTTGCACGAGCCGGTGTTCCCGTAGCCGTCGTCCAGGGTGATGTACCCGGTGGTGTCGCGCAGCTTGCTGATATCGATGGCCAGCTCATGCTCGGTGCCCTCGACCACCGGGAAGTCGTAGGACGTGCCGTCCAGCTC
>CAYYCE010000170.1:0-6662 GCA_964469635.1 uncultured Kineosporiaceae bacterium | reverse complement strand
CCGGTTGGGGCGAAGTCTCGGTCACGCTGTCGCCCCCAGTCGGATGCGCGGATTGAGCCAGGAGATGAGCAGGTCGGCCAGCAGGGTGGCCACCATGTAGATGACGCCGATCACCATCACCCCGGCCGACAGCACGGGGAGGTCCTTGGCCTTCGCCGCGGTGACCATCAGGCGGCCCAGCCCGTTCACATTGAAGATGAGCTCGACCGCGAGCAGGCCGCCGAACAGGTACCCGGTCTGGGTGGCGATCACCGAGATCGTCGGCAGCAGCGCGTTGCGCAGCACGTGCCGGCGCAGCACCTGCATCCGAGACAGGCCCTTCATGGTCGCGGTGCGGGTGTAGTCGGAGTCCAGGGCGGTGATGGTGCCGGCCCGGGCCATGCGGGCGATGTAGCCGAAGTAGACCAGCACCAGGGCCAGCGAGGGCATCAGCAGGTAGTAGATCTGGGTGCCGATGCCGGCGCCCTCGGGCCAGGTGGCCAGCACCGGGAGCACGTTGAGCTTGAGGCCCAGCAGGAAGATCAGGAAGGTGCTGGTGACGAATTCGGGGATGGCCGAGCCCGCGAGTCCCAGGGTCACGATGACCCGGTCGGTCAGCCGGCCCTTGCGCAATGCCGCGAAGACCCCGCCCACAACGCCGAGGGGGATGGTCAGGGCCAGGGCGAGCACCGCCAGGCGCGCGGAGTTGGACAGCGTCTCGCCGATCACGGTGCGCACCGGCTGACCGGTCTGGTAGGAGACGCCGAAGTCGAACGTCACGATGCCCTTGAGCAGCCTCACGTACTGGTTGATCAGCGGCTGGTCGGTGCCCAGCTTGTGGTTGAGATCTGCGACCGCCTCGGGGGTCGCGAACGGACCGAGGATGGCGCGACCCACGTTCTGGGGGAGCACGTTGGCGATGGCGAAGATGATCAGGGAGAGCAGCAGGAGTGTGACGAGCGCCAGCGCGATGCGCCGGATCACGAAGGTCAGCATGGACAGCCCCTGGTCGAGTGCCGGTTCCGGGGGCGGGCGGGGCCGGGTGGCCGGCCGCCCGCCGCCCGGAGTGGACGTCGGACGGTGACGTCGGGGATCAGGCCACCATGCCGGCCTTGGAGACGTCGATCTGTCCCAGGGCGGTGGTGGCCATCCCGGCGAACCTCTTCGAGTGCGCGGAGAGGTATTGGTAGAAGTACGGCACGATGATCGGGGTGTCCCGCTGCATGATGTCGCTGATGGTGCGGGCCGCCTTCTTCTGGGCGTCGAGGCCGATGGCGGCCTGGAAGCCCTTGAACGCCGCGTCGAACTCCGGCGAGGCGTACTGCGAGGAGTTCCACACCCCGCCGCTGGACAGGGCGGCGTTGAGGTAGACGTCCGGGACGCCGCGGTGACCGTAGTCGACGATGCCGATCTCGGCGGCTCCGGAGCACGGCGGGTCCGCCGGGGTGTCGGGGCACCACGACTTGCCGTAGAAGCTGCCGATGTCCTCGACCGAGACGTTCAGGGTGATCCCCGCCTCCGCCGCGCCGTTCTTGACGAGCACCGCGAGGTCGGGGACCTCCTGGTTCTTCACCGCGTGGAGCGTGGCGGTGATCTTGTCCACCCCCGCGGACTGGAGCAGCGCCTTGGCCTTGGCGATGTCCTTCGTGCGCTTCGGCAGGGTCGGGTCGGAGTAGGGATAGACCGGGGCGATCACGGTGTCGGCGCCGACGTCCGCCTTGCCCTGGAACAGCGACTGCACCATGGCCTCACGGTCCAGGGTCCAGGCCAGCGCCTCGCGCACCTTGGGATCGGCGAACTTCCCCTTGTCGCAGCGCATCCACAGCTCGCGGTGGGTGGCCGCACGCAGCGCGATGACGTTGATGTCGCCGTTGTTGAGCAGTCCCTCGCCACCGGTCACCGAGAACTGCATGATGCCGTCCACCTGGCCGGACTGCAGGGCCACCACCTGCGGCTGCAGGTCCTGGAAGAAGACGAACTTGAGGCCGTCGAGCGGGGTCTTGCCACCCCACCACTCCTCGTTGCGGACGTAGGTGGCTCCCACCTTGGCGTCGAACTCGGTGAGCTTCCACGGGCCGGTGCCGTTGGGGGACGCATCCAGGGTGACGCCGTCCGCCTGGGCCTTGGGGATGATCGGGGCCTGGGCGTTGTCGGTCGAGACCAGGAACGGGAAGTTGCCGTTCGGACTGGTCAGCTTGAACAGCACGGTCGTGGCGTCGGGTGCGGTGACCGAGCCGGACTCGATGACGCCCTTGAGCGCCGAGTTGCCGTACTTGACCAGCCGCTCCATCGTCGAGACCACGTCGTCGACGGTGAACGGGCTGCCGTCCTGCCACTTCACGCCCTGGCGGATCTTGAAGGTCCACTCCGAGCCGTCGTCGTTGGGCTCCCAGGACTCCGCCAGGCCGGGACGCAACTGCAGGTCGCCGCCGGTGTACACGAGGAACTCGAAGCACTGGGCGACGACGCCGTAGGCGGTCAGGTCGACCATCTTCACCGAGTCGAGCGGGCTGGAGGGGGCGAGTGCGGCGATCTTCATGACGCCGCCCTGTTTGACGTTGGCCGGGACGTCGCCGCCGCCGACCCCCACACCGGTGGCCACGGTGGCCGTTCCCCCCTGCGGAGTGGTCTGGTTCGCACCGCCGCAGGCGGCCAGGGTGGCGCTGCTCAGCCCGAGGACCAGACCTATCCGGACGAAGTCGCGCCGGGCCAGCTTCCCGGCGGCGAAGGACTCGATGAGGTCGAGCTGAAGCGGGCTGGCGGCCCGTCGGATCCGGTCGTACTCCCGGCGATCAATCATGCCTCTGGTCACCTTCCGTATCTGTTCCAGCGAGCATGGAACCGTGTCTGGACCTGCAAAGCGGCCCTAGTCACGCACTCCTGTCGGGGAGTGTCAACCCGCAATCGACGACCGCGTGGTCACGATCGGATCACCATTTAGTGGACGGCCTACGCTGGGCTCGTGCTGCGCTCGGTCCGAGGGATCAGGTACGTCACGCCGCTGCGCGAGGGCGGTTCGCTGCCCGGTCTGATGGAGGCCGACGACGACGGCACCTACGTGGTGAAGTTCCGCGGTGCCGGTCAGGGCAGCGCCGCCCTGGTGGCCGAGGTGATCGTCGGGGAGCTGGGCCGTCGGCTGGGGATCCGGGTCCCGGAGCTCGTCGTCCTCGAACTCGACCGGGAGATCGCCCGGTACGAGGCCGATGAGGAGGTGCAGGAGCTGCTGCGGGCCAGCGTCGGGCCCAACCTCGGCATGGACTTCCTGCCCGGATCCCTGGGCTTCGACGGCATCACCTGGCAGCCGCCGGTGACCGAGGCCGCCAGGATCTACTGGTTGGACGCGTTCACCGCGAACGTCGACCGCACCTGGAACAACCCGAACCTGTTGATCTGGCATCGGCGGCTGTGGGCGATCGACCACGGCGCGGCCCTGGTCTTCCACCACGCGTGGCCGCCGCCGCAGATGTGGGCCGAGCGCGGTTACGACCTGTCGCGGCACGTGCTCGCCGCCCGGGCGTCGCGGTTGGGCCCGACGGCCCGCGGCCAGCTCGACGCCGAGCTTGCCGCGACGCTCACCCCCGCGGTGATCGAGGAGGTGATCGGGCTGGTGCCCGACGCCTGGCTGGTCTCGATGAACTCGGCCGATCCGGGCACGGACGCCGCGACCTGGCGGGCCCGCTACCTCGAGTACCTCACCGCACGCCTGGCCGCGGACCGCTCCCGGTGGCTCGGGGCGGCGGCGTGAACCCGCGGCCGGGGATGCCGTTCGAATACGCGGTGCTGCGCGCCGTGCCGCGGATCGACCGCGGTGAGTGCGTCAACGTCGGCGTGATCCTGTACTGCCAGGCCGCCGACTTCCTGGCCGCCGCCGTTCACGTCGATGAGGACCGGCTGCTGCTGCTCGACCGGTCCGCGGACGTCGAGGCGATCCGCGCCGCCCTGGAATCGGTGGGCGAGGTCTGCGCGGGATCGCCCGGGGCGGGACCCCTCGCCGAGGGGGCGCCGGGTGCCCGGTTCGGACGGCTGACCGCGCCGCGCAGCACCGTCGTCCAGGCCGGGCCGGTGCACGGTGGGCTGACCGCCGACCCCCGGGCCGAGGTGGCCAGGCTGATGACGCGGTTGGTGTACCGCCCCTAGCCTCGGGGGCATGACGATCGCGTACAGCAGGATCACGGTGCCCGTCACCGGGGGCGAACTGGCGGTCGGGCGATGGGGGAGTGGCCCGCAGGTGGTGCTCGCCTCGCACGGCATCACCGCGAACCACCTGTCCTGGCAGCGGGTCGCCGAGCTGGTGGTCGAGCGCAGCGAGGGCACGATCAGCGTCCTGGCCGTCGACCACCGTGGTCGCGCCGGCAGCGCGGCCGTCGGCGGGCCGTTCGGACCAGCCGCCCATGCCGACGACCTGATCGCCGTCCTCGACCACCTCGGGGTGCAGCGGGCCGTCCTGGCGGGCCATTCCATGGGCGGCTTCGTGGTGGCCACGGCGGCCGAGCGGCACCCGGACCGGGTGAGCAGGCTCGTGCTCGTCGACGGCGGTCTGCCGCTGCCCGGCGAACTGCCCGAGGGCATCGACGTCGAGACCGCGGTGCGCGCCGTGATCGGCCCCGCGCTCGACCGCCTGGACATGCGATGGGACTCCGTCGAGTCCTACGTCGACTTCTTCCGGGTCCACCCCGCCTTCCGGCCGCCCAACCCCTGGCCCGCCGCCGCCGAGGCCTACGTCCGCCTCGACGCCGTCCTCACCCCCGAGGGACAGGTGCGTTCGAGCGTGTCCAAGGACGCGGTGCTGATCGACGGCGGGGCCGCGATCGTCGAACCGGCATCGGCGCGGGCCATCGAGCGGATCACGACGCCGGCCCACCTGCTGTGGGCGCCGCGGGGACTGCTCGACCAGACCCCCGGGCTGTATCCCGCTGAGGCGGTCGAATCGGCAACCGTCGCGCTGCCTCACCTGAGCTCCGAGCAGGTGCCGGACACCAACCACTACACCATCACGGTGAGTGACCACGGAGCGAGCATCGTCGCCGCGGCCGTCGCCGGGGGCTGAGGTGTGTGCCCCGGTGACCGTGGCGCTCTCGTACCCGTAACGTCGATGTGACATGTCCTGGCTACCGTGAGCGGCATGACCGAGCTCTTCGACGGATACGTCACGCCCCCGGCCGGTGGCGCCTGGGACGAGATGCTGGCCGCCGTGGAGCAACCGCGCAGGCCCTACCGGGCCGTTCACGCGACGCTGCGGCCGCTGTCGGCGGCCGATCTCGGCGAGCGGGCGGACATGCTGGCGCGCACCTACCTCGACCAGGGGGTGACCTTCGACTTCGCCGGTGAGGAGCGGCCGTTCCCGATCGACGTGGTCCCCCGGGTGATCTCCGCCGACGAGTGGTCGCACGTCGAGGCGGGCGTGGCGCAGCGCGTCCGGGTCCTGGAGGCGTTCCTGGCCGACATCTACGGCCCGCGGGAGGTGGTCCGAGCGGGCATCGTGCCGTGGCGCGTCATCGCCTCGGCGTCCGGGTTCTACCGGGTCGCCCACGGGCTGCGCCCGGCGAACGACGTCCGGATCCACGTCGCCGGCATCGACCTGATCCGCGACGAGCAGGGCATCTTCCGGGTGCTCGAGGACAACGTCCGGGTGCCCTCCGGAGTGAGCTACGTCATGGCCAACCGGCAGGCCATGACCACAGTCTTCCCCGAGTCGCTCGCCACCCAGCACATCCGCCCGGTGCACGAGTACCCGAATCGGTTGCTCGCCGCGCTGCGGGCGGCCGCCCCCGACACCTCGGGCGAGCCGACCGTCGTCGTGCTCACCCCCGGGATCTACAACAGCGCCTACTTCGAGCACACCCTGCTGGCCCGCACCATGGGCGTCGAGCTGGTCGAGGGACGCGACCTGTTCTGCTCCGGCGGCCGGGTCAAGATGCGCACCACGGACGGCGAGCGCCAGGTGGACGTGATCTACCGCCGGGTGGACGACGACTTCATCGACCCGGTCCAGTTCCGGGCCGATTCGCAGCTCGGCTGTCCCGGGGTGGTCAACGCCGTGCGGGCCGGGAACGTCACCATCGCCAACGCCATCGGCAACGGGGTGGCGGACGACAAACTGATCTACACGTACATGCCCGAGCTGTGCCGGTTCTACCTGGGGGAGGGGCCGATCCTGCCCAACGTGGACACCTACCGGCTGGCCGATCCCAAGGACGAGGCCGAGGCACTGGGCCGGCTCGAGGAGCTCGTGCTCAAACCGGTGGACGGTGCCGGCGGCAAGGGCCTGGTGATCGGGCCCAAGGCGACCAAGGAGCAACTGGCCACGCTGCGGGCCCAGATCGAGCACGACCCGCGCGGCTGGATCGCCCAACCCGTCGTCCAGCTCTCCACGGTGCCGACCCTGATCGACGGCCGGCTGCGCCCCCGCCACGTCGACCTGCGCCCGTTCGCGGTCAACGACGGCAAGGAGGTCTGGGTGCTGCCCGGTGGCCTGACCCGGGTGGCGCTGCCCGAGGGCCAGCTGGTCGTCAACAGCAGTCAGGGGGGCGGCTCGAAGGACACCTGGGTGCTCTCCGGGGGCCGCCAGTCGATCTCGGCGACCCAGGTTCCGGTCTCCCGGGCCCCGGTCACCATGCCGAGGCCCGACACGGGTCCGGACGACGGCGCCTTCGGGCTGCACCAGCAGCAGGAGCAACAACAGC
>CAYYCE010000169.1:0-6682 GCA_964469635.1 uncultured Kineosporiaceae bacterium | reverse complement strand
GGATCGCCCCCAGCACCACCGTGCCGATGGTGGCCAGCACTCCCACGACGATCGAGGCGCGGGCGCCGTAGACGGTTCGGGCGAAGACGTCGCGGCCCTGGACGTCGTAGCCGAACCATGCCTGCGCCGACGGAGGTTGCCGGCTCAACGACAGGTCGAAGGCGTTCGGGTCGGTCCGGGTGAACAGCTGGGGGATGATCGCCATGACGACGAACGTC
Organism: uncultured Kineosporiaceae bacterium; assembly: GCA_964469635.1. Classification (GTDB taxonomy): domain Bacteria; phylum Actinomycetota; class Actinomycetes; order Actinomycetales; family Kineosporiaceae; genus JADJPO01. The sequence goes on along the minus strand of CAYYCE010000169.1, from coordinate 6,464 downwards.
AGGATCAGCAGGGCGGAGATGATGAACATCGGGTTGCGCCGCAGGCTGCGCCAGGCGTCAGAGGCCAGGCTGCCCACCCGCTCGGTGGCGGCATCCGCACCGGGCAGTTCGTCGTCCCGCATCGTCGCGGCCTGCGAGGGCGCCTCGCTCTTCGTCACGTCACTCATAGCGAATCCTCGGGTCCAGGGCGGCGTACAACAGGTCGACCAACAGGTTCATCAGCAGATAGACCAGAACCAGGACCGTGACCACCCCCACGACGGTGGCGCCCTGCTTCGTGACGATCGATCTGTAGACGAGGTTGCCGATCCCGTCGATGTTGAAGATGCCCTCGGTCACGATGGCGCCGCCCATCAGCGCGCCGAGGTCGGTCCCCAGGAAGGTCACCACGGGGATCAGTGAGTTGCGCAGCAGGTGGATCCCGGCGACCCGGCGACCCGGCAGACCCTTGGCGATCGCCGTCCGCACGTAGTCCGCGCGCCGGTTCTCGGCCACGCTGGAGCGGGTCAGGCGGGCGACGTAGGCCATCGACAGGGCCCCCAGAACCAGACCCGGGAACAACAGTTCCGGCAGCGGCGCGCCGTTGGAGACGGTTCCCACCTTGATATCGAGCAGGGGCAGCACCCGGGGACCGACGATGTCCCGCATGACGTAGCCGGTGACGAAGACCGGCAGCGCGATCAGCAGCAGCGTCGAGACCAGGACCAGGTTGTCCAGGTAGCCGCCGCGGCGCAGGCCGGTGAGCACGCCGGCGGTGATGCCGACCAGCGCCTCGATGACCAACGCCAGCACGGCGAGCTTGATGGTCGTCGGGTAGGTCCGCACCAGTTGGTCGACGACGCTCTGCCCCGAGAAGTTGGTGCCCAGGTCGCCGTGAGCGAGGTTCCACAGGTACTTGCCGTACTGCATGTAGACCGGGTCGTCGAGATTGAACTTCTCGGTCATCAGATCGACGTAGGACTGCGGGCAGGGTCGCTCGCCGCACTTGCCTGCGAACGGGTCGCCGGGCACGGCCCAGACCAGGGCATAGATGATGAAGGTGGTGCCGAGGAACACCGGGATCAGCTGGAGCAACCGCCGGATGACGTAACGACCCATGAAGATCCTTCCTGTCGGCGCGCTCCCCCCGGGCGATGCAGCAATGGTCCCAGATGCGACTCGGCTGAGCCCGCCCGGAGACCGGACGGGCTCAGCCGAGTTTCTAGCAGGTCAGACCGTCGGCGTCAGCTACTTGACCTCCACGGACGCCAGGTCGAGCTCGCCGAAGACGTTGACCTTGGCGGTCTTCAGCTTCGTCGAGATGCCGGACTGCTGCGAGACGGACCACAGCGGGATCGCCGGCATGTCCTGGACCAGGATCTTCTCGGCGTCGATGTACAGCGCGTTCGAGTCCGCGAGCGGGGCCTCGTTGGCCTTGGCGATCGCGTCGTCGAAGGCCTTGCTGCTGTAGTCGCCGTCGTTGGCGGAGCCGCCGGTGGCGTAGATCGGCTCCAGACCGTTCTGGATGTTCGGGTAGTCGTACTGCCACCCGGTCCGGAACAGGCCGGTCATCTTCTTGGCGTTGATCGCCTGGCGGAACGCCGCGAAGGTCGCGATGGGGGTCGCCTGGCACTCGATGCCCAGAGCCTTGTTGATGCTGTTGCAGACCGCCTCGGTCCAGGCCTTGTGGTCACCATCGGCGTTGTAGCTGAGGGTCACCTTGCCGGAGAAGCCGGACTTCGCCAGCGCCGCCTTGGCCTTGGCCGGGTCGTAGGTGCAGTACTCACCACAGGTCTCCTCGTACCCGTTGACCGCCGGCGAGCTGTAGCCCTTGGAGGGCTTGCGGGTGCCGTTGAAGATCTGCTTCGTGATGGTGTCGCGATCGATCGCCATCGACAGCGCGTGCCGGAAGTCGGCGTTGTCGTACGGCGCCCCGGCGTAGATCGGTGCGGTGATCGTCTGGACGACGAGCACCGGCCGGTCGATGGCGCGGTCACCCAGGTCGGTCTTCCAGGTGTCGCCCGCGAGCACCGAGGTCGGCACCTGCTGCTGGAAGTCCAGGTTGTCGGACACCAGGTCGGAGTAGGCGGCGTCCTGGTCCTGGTACAGCTTGTAGGTCACGTCCTTGACCTTGGGCATGGTGCCCTTGTAGTCGTCGTTCCTGGTGATCTTGATCTCCTGGTTGTCGGTCCAGGACACGAACTTGAACGGGCCGTCGCCGACCGGGCTCTTGCCCCAGACGGTCTTGTCGGGCGCGTCGAAGAACGACTGCGGCAGCGGGCTGAAGGCCGCGTACCCCAGGGTGGTCTCGAAGGCACCGAACGGAGCCGACAGCGTGACCTCGAAGGTCAGGTCGTCGATCTTCTTCAGGCCCTTCATCTCCTTCGCCGCGGGCTCGGGAGCCTTCTTGGGACCATCGCCGTCCGGGTCCTCGCTCTGCAGATCGGCGTACCCGTCGATCTTCTCCATGAAGTAGGAGTTCAGGGCGCCGTTCGGGCCGTAGGCGACCCAGTTCCAGGCGTTGATGAAGCTGTCGGCGTTCACCGGGGTTCCGTCGTGGAACGTCCAGCCGTCGTTCAGCTTGATGGTGAAGGTCTTGGCGTCGCTCGACTCGATCGAGGAGGCGACGGCCAGTTCGGTCGCCGCGTCATCGGGGGCGTACTCCACCAGACCGGTGAACAGGGCATCGACGACCCGGCCACCACCGGTCTCGTTCGTGTTGCCGGGAACCAGCGGGTTCTCCGGCTGCACACCGTCGATCACGATCGCCGCGTCGGTGCTACTGCCCGCGCCGGTGTCACTGCTCGCCGTCCCGGTGCTGCCCCCCGAGGAGCAACCCGCTGCCAGCAAAGCGAGCGCCAAGGGGACAGCCAGCATCCCTGTTCGACGTGTTATCCGCATGTTGCGTGCCTCCCCGCACGTTTGGGGTTGAGTCTTTTCGTTCCAGGGACAGACACACTATTCCCCGGGCACCGCCTCGCAGCGCCCGGGTCTGTCGCCAGAAAGAAACACTAGGAGACCCGCCCTCGGCGGGCGAAGCGACGCATGGCTCGATGCGGTAACGAAATGACACCCATCCACCCCCCTGCCCGGCACCGGTCCCGAAATGCTGGTGCATACCGGACGAAATGCGCATTGTCGAGATGGCGGACGGGCGTCAGCGCAGAGCGGCGAGACGCATCCGCACGGCGCGCAGCTCGCGCAACCGGCGTTCGTAGCTCGCCCCGAGGGCAAGCAACGTGACACCCACCACGGCCAGCACCAGCCAGCGGGGCTGACCGGCGACGGTGCGCACCACCCAGGGGCCCAGTTGGGCCACGGCATGGACGACGAGCACGGCGCCGCCGACGACGACGGGCGCCTGCAACCGGGCGGATGCCCCGGCGGCCACCACCGCCCCGGCGACCACGGTGAGCACCACCACCCGCCAGATCGCCTCGCCGCCCAGGGCGAGCACCAGGGTGGGGACGAGCAGCAGCACCAGAGCGGCGGCCAGGGTCCGCCAGGAGCCGGCGGCCGGATCGGACACCAGCCGGCGGGCGCCCAGGGCCAGCAGCACCAGCGCCACCTGCACGGACCAGACCTCGACGACGCCGTGCCCGGTCCGCCAGCCGATGGCGGCCGCGACCACGGTCAGGACGACCGCGCCCCGGAGCAGTGGGGGGCCCAGCAGTGGGCCGGCGGCTCGGGAGACCCCGACGGGGACCGGCACGGCGCCCGGTGCCGCGATCGGCGCGGGGAGCCATGCCGACCCGACGGCCACGACACCCGAGAGCGCCAGGGCGCCCGCCGCCCGCCAGGGCGCCGCGGTGGAGGGGGCGCCCGCGGCGACCGCGGTCTCGACGGCCACGGCCACCAGGCTCGGGCCGGTGGCCGCCAGCAGTGCAGGAACCGTCCCCCACCCGGGACGGCGCGCCACCAGGTCGGGCCGGCGCGCCGACAGCGTCACGACGGCCGCAACGAGCACCACGGCCGTGGGCAACGACCACAGCTCCACCTCCAGGCCCGCCGGAACGCTCGATCCGGTGCCCTCGCCGGACCGGAGCAGGACGGCGCCGGTCAGGGCCCGCATCAGCCCCCCACCGCCGGCCGCCAGCGCCCCGGCGCCCACCAGCACGGCGTCCAGCCGCCGACCCGCGGGCCGCGCCGCCGCGACCGCGACCGTGCCCAGCGCGAGCATCAGCGCCGGCCGCAACGGCGAGCCGCCGGCGCAGGCCAGCACGCCGGGCACGATGGCCAGCGACAACCCGGGCCCGGTCGTCGCCCAGGCCGTGGTGCCGGAGGGCGTCCTGCGGTCCCGACGGATCCGCACCGCGCTGACCGCCAGCAGGACCAGCGCCGGCGGCAGGGTGTAGGCCTCGACGACGCCGACGTCCGCGACCGACAGCCGGAATCCGCTGGAGATCGACAGCAGTGCCCACCCCGCCCACGCCAACGAGCGCCGATCGGCCGGCACCGACGCGGCCGTGACCCCGACCCCCAGCAGCATCAGCACCCACCAGGTGGGCAATCCGTCGCGCGGACTCGGGCCGGCGGCGAGCGTCGTCACTGCGAGTTCGACCAGCGGCAGTCCGGTGCCCAACTCGGCGGCCCGGCGACGGGGATCGTGGCGCAGGCCCGCGGAGCGCACTCCGACCAGCCCGAGCAGCACACCGGCCAGGGCCGTCACGCCGGCGAGGGTGAGGACGACGCGGTCGTCGGTCTGCACGCGGGAGTCGGCCGCCGCGAACCGGCGCACCACCAGATCGGCCGTCAGCAGGGCGGCGGGGGTCAGCGCCGCCGCCGCCATCACCGGGACCCACGGGCCGGCCGGAGCATGGTCCCGAGGGCGGTGCAGCGCGGCGGCGGCGAAGGCGGCCGCCAGCACGGCGGCGGCCGCCACGGTCATCGTGGTCGGCGACCGGTCACCCGTGAGCTGGACCCGGGCGGCCGGGGCGCCGGCCACCACGGCCACCACGAGTCCGGTCACGACGCCGGCGGCCCGCTCCAGCCCCGTGGCCGGCAGCCATCGCGCCGGCAGGCCCGCCAGCAGGCCCGCCACGACCGCGCCGGCGATCGCCGCGGTCTGCATCCGAAGATCGAACTCGACCACCCGGAGCCCGACGGCGGCCGCGACGTCCACGGTGGTGGCCAGGACCGCGACCCCGGTCAGGAACGGGTGGACCGGGCGGGGCACCGCCCGACGCAGCCCGAGCAGCGCCGCGATGCCGACGGCGGTCAGCGGCACCGAGACCGCTCGCGTCGTCCACGACAGCAGCACCGCCTCGGTGCCGGCCAGGAGTGCGAGCGCCAGCGCCGTCCGCCGCACCAGGGCGACTCCCCACCACCCCGGCGGGACCGACGCCCGGACGGCGGCCCGCGGGTGGACCGACGCGAGCGCGGCGAGCACGGCGAGGGTCACGAACAGGGCCAGCACGACGGCCAGCGGCCAGTCAGCCCGGCCCGGCAGGGTGAGCAGCCCGAGCGCGCCGCCGGGGACGGCGACCAGCGCCCAGCGCCGCACACGCCCCGCGAGCAGCAGCCCGGCGTGGCCGAGCAGCGCCGCCGCCGAGGCTGTCACCAGGCTGCCCCCGGCGACCAGGGCGGGAGCCGATCCGGACACGGCGTCGGCCAGCGGCGCCGAGGGCGCCAGGCGCCAGGGCCGCACCCCCGCCACCGCCACGCTGACCCAGGCGACGGCGGCGACCAGCGCCGCCGGCGCGACGAACAACGTGGCCACGACCCTGGCTGCCCTGACCGAGGCCCTGACCGAGGCCCTGACCGAGGCCCTGGTCGCGGCCCTGTGGCCGGCGAGCCGGTCGGTCAGCCGGTCGGTCAGCCGGTCGATGGCCAGCGCGATGAGCGCACCGAGCACGGGGACCAGGGTGAGCATCCAGACGTCCCGCACACCGGCGGAGGCGAGCGCCTGATCGGCCGCGGGGAGGGCGGCCAGAGTCACCGCGGACCCGGCAGCCGCGGCCCACGCCGTCCGCTCGGCGGAGCTCTCCCGGGCGGCGGACGGCAACTGGGCCGCCGCCACGGCCGCGGCCGAGACCACCGCGAGGGCCTGCCCGCCGGAGGCCCAGTGCGTGCCCGGGATCGCCGCCGCCCCCGCCGGCCAGAGCAAGGCCGCCGTCAGCCGCAGCAGAAGCCGTTCGATCCCCCAGCCGTTCGGGAGCCGGTGACGACCCGCGGCCAGGACCACCGCGCCGAACAGGCCGACCACCTCACCACCGGGGGCGCCGAGACCCGTGTGCCCTCCCATCCACGCTCCGGCCAGGACGAGCGAGGCCGGGGCGACCAGAACGGCGGCGACCGAGCCGGCACGGACGCCGGCCCGTCGCCCCCAGGCCAGCAGGAGCGCGGCGCACAGGCCACCGGCCAGAGCGCCGTACCCCGCGCGGTCCCACCGGTCGGTGCCGAACAGTCCGGTCGCCCGGACCGCCCAGGCGTCGGCCAGCACCAGGATCGCGGCGACGGCGCCGATCGCCTCGGCGGTCTCGATC
>CAYYCE010000168.1:1677-6726 GCA_964469635.1 uncultured Kineosporiaceae bacterium | reverse complement strand
CGATGGCGCGCTTGACCTGGATGAGCCGGCTACGGTTCGCCTGCACCTGATGAACCAGGGCCGCGGCCCGGCGCCGGCGACCACGGTCTACGTGTTCAAGGACAACGACCACTTCGTGCAGTTGGGCGAGGGGCGCTTCTCGACCGAGGCCATCCCGGCCGGTGGCGAACTGACGCTGGACGTGCCGATCACGGTGCGCTCCGCCGTCCCCGGTGCCAGCGTGATCGTCGCGGGCATCGATGCCGACCTCGTCGCGCTGCTGGACTCCGGCCGGCCCGAGCTGGTGCTCCTCGTGGACTCGACGTTTCCGCTGGTGCCCGCCGCGCAGCTCGCCGCGGTGTGCGAGGCGGCTCGCCCGCCCGCGTCCTCGGCCGTGGCCGTGGCCGAGATGACCGACACCCTCAAGATGGTCGACGGCGACGGGGTGGTCACCGCGACCGTGGAGCGCGGCGGCTACCGGGTGCCCGTGGGGCCGCTGGCGGTCACCCCCGCCGTGCTGGCCTCCTGCCTGTCCGCGGTGCCCCCGGCCGGTCCCGCGCCCGAACGCCTCGGCCGGCTCGCCGAGGTCCTGGACCGACTGGTCGGCCTGCCCCGTGTGGAGGTGGCCGATCAGGGCCGGGTGGCGTGCCGGGTGATCGACGGCGACGGCGCCGGTTATGCCGAGGCCCTGCTCGCGAGCAGCGCGGCGGCCACGGCGACGTCCGCCGGATAGGTCACCTTCAGGTTCGTGACCGAGCTCGGCACGGCGCGCACCGTCAGCCCGGTGAACCGCTCCACCGTTGAGGCGGTGTCGGTGCCCTCGAAGCCGTGCCGTGCCGCCGCACGGTAGGCCGCCAACAGCGGCCCGGCGCGAAAGGCCTGCGGAGTCTGCACCCGGACCAGCCCGCCGCCCGATCCAGCGCCGCCCGATCCAGCGCCGCCCGATCCAGTGGAGGTGATCAGGGCGCCCGCGGGGACGGCGGGCAGCGCCCCGCCGTCGCGCGCCGCCACCTCGATCACCTCGGTGAACAGCGCGGGAGGGGCCAGCGGCCGGGCCCCGTCGTGGATCACCACGACGTCGAGTTCGTCGGCCTCCACGGCCGGTGCGAGATGGGCCAGGGCGGCCTCCTCCGACCCGTGCCTGGTGCTGCCGCCGGTCACCAGTTCCACCCCCAACCGGACCGGGTGGTCCGCCACCATCCGCGCCGCGCGTCCGGTGTCCTCGGGCCTGACGACGAGTACCAGTCGCTCCACCTCGGCGGGTCCGCACGCCGCGGCCAGCGACCACGCCAGCACTTCGCGGCCGGCCAGCGGAAGGTAGACCTTGTTCAGCGGAGAGCCGCCGGCGCTGGCGCCGACGCGGGTCCCGCTGCCGCCGGCGAGCACCACGACGGCCGCGCGAGTCATGCCGGGCAGCCTACGCAGTCCGATGACGGCGGGGCCCTACGGTGGCCCCGTGAGCGACCTCTCCCGCGATGTCCCCCTGCCCCGGACCGGGCTCGGCGTCGACGTCCACGGTTTCGCCGCGCCCGACTCCGGCCGTCCGATGTGGATCGCCGGCCTGGAATGGCCGGGGGAGGTCGGTCTCGAGGGTCATTCGGACGGCGACGTCGTCGCCCACGCCTGCTGCGACGCCCTGCTGTCGGCGGCGGGGCTCGGTGATCTGGGCGCCACGTTCGGCACGTCGCGACCGGAATGGTCGGGCGCGGCCGGAACGGTGTTGCTGGCCGAGACGGCCCGTCTCGTCCGGGAATCCGGTTTCCGGATCGGCAACGTTGCGGTCCAGGTCATCGGCAATCGCCCCCGGGTCGGCCGCCGCCGCGAGGAGGCCCAGGCGACGCTGTCGCGGGCCTGTGGCGCCCCGGTGTCGCTGTCGGGAACCACCACCGACGGGCTCGGGCTGACCGGTCGGGGGGAGGGGCTGGCCGCGATCGCCACGGCCCTGATCGTGGCCGGCCACGCGTGAGGCCGGCCGGCCCGCGGCCCGCCCCCTCGGCCCGGATGGGCCTGGACCGCGACGACCTGCGGCATCACCCGACCGCTGCGCCGAGATGCTCTACCTGTGATGGCCCCGGCCATCCCCTTCATCGGCGCCCTTCATCGGCCGCGGATGATCCGGTCGGGCGGGCGGCGCCCCGCCGGTAGCCTGATCGGGTGAGTCTTCAGCTGTACGACACCGCCACCCACGCCGTTCGGGAGTTCGTCCCGATGGTCCCCGGGCGGGTCGGCATCTACGTGTGCGGTGCCACCACCCAGTCCGGGCCGCACATCGGACACCTGCGTGCCGGGGTGAGCTTCGACGTCCTACGGCGCTGGCTGATCCGCAGCGGCCACGAAGTCGTCTCCATCCGCAACGTGACCGACATCGACGACAAGATCCTGGCCAGGTCGGCCGAGACTGCCACCGAGTGGTGGGCGCATTCCTATCGCTACGAGCGGGAGTTCTCCGCGGCCTACGACAGCCTCAACGTGCTGCCGCCGACCTACGAACCGCGCGCCACCGGACACGTCACCGAGATGGTCGACCTGATGCGGCGGCTGATCGAGGCGGGGCACGCCTACCCCGCGCCCGACGGTTCGGGCGACGTCTACTTCGACGTCCGGTCCTGGCCGGCCTACGGCGAGCTGACCCACCAACGGGTCGCCGACATGGAACCGGTCGCGGACGCCGACCCCCGCGGCAAGCGCGACCCGCGGGACTTCGCGTTGTGGAAGGGCACCAAGCCCGGCGAGCCCGCGACCGCGTCGTGGCCGACGCCCTGGGGCGCGGGGCGCCCCGGCTGGCACCTGGAGTGCTCGGCGATGGCCACCAAATACCTCGGCGCCGACTTCGACATCCACGGTGGCGGCCTGGACCTGCGCTTTCCCCACCACGAGAACGAACAGGCCCAGTCCCGCGCCGCCGGTGACGGTTTCGCCCGCTACTGGCTGCACAACGGTTGGGTGGTGCAGGGTGGGGAGAAGATGAGCAAGTCCATCGGCAACGTGATGGCCCTCGACGTTCTGCTGGGCCAGGCGCCGGCCGCCGCGATCCGTTACCTACTGGCGGTGCCGCACTACCGCTCGAACATCGAGGTGGTGCTGCCCGACTCGCTCGACGAGGCGCGCACCGCCTTCGAGCGGATCGAGAACTTCGTGGTCCGGGCCGCCGAGACCTGTGGCGACGCGGTCGGCGCACCGGCCTCGGCGGAGTTGGCGACGATCCGGCTGCCGGAGGCGTTCGTGGCGGCGATGGACGACGACCTGGGCACCCCCGCGGCGATGGCGGTGGTGTACGACGGCGTCCGTGCCGGCAACACCGCGCTGGCGAGCGGGGACAAGGATGCCGCCGCCTCATACGCCCTCGCGGTCCGGGCCATGTCCGACGTGGTCGGCGTCGATCCACTGGATCCCCACTGGCGCACCGCATCCGGCGGTTCCAAGGGACCCGCGGACGCCGTCCGCACGGCGCTGGACGCCCTGATCGGGGCCGAACTGGATGCCCGCTCGGCGGCCCGTTCGGCACGCGACTTCGCGACCGCCGACGCCATCCGCGGCCGGTTGACCGCGGCCGGTGTCGCCGTGGAGGACACCGCGGATGGTGCGCGCTGGTCGCTCGTTGCGAAGGAGCGGTGATGGCCGGCAACACCGGGCGCCGCGGCGCGGTGCGTCGCGACGGCAGCAAGAAGGGCGCCACGACCGGCTCCGGCGGCCGGGGGAAGCGCGCGCTCTCGGGGAGGGGCCCGACCCCCAAGGCCGGCGAGCGCACCGGGCATCCGGCCGCACGACGCGCCGCCGCGCCGGGCCGCGGCACCACCGACCCGGGCCGGAAACCCGCGGCCGCCAAGGGAACCGGGCGCACCGGCGCGGCCCGCGGCGGGCGAGGTTCCGGTGGTCCGGAGTACGTCGCAGGCCGCAATCCCGTGGTCGAGGCGCTGCGGGCCGGGGTCCCGGTCAAGGCCGTGTACGTGTCGGCCCGGGCCGACGCCGACACCCGGATCAAGGAGGCGCTGCGGGCCGCCGCCGACCGCAACCTGCCGCTGCTCGAGGTGTCGAGGACCGACCTGGACCGGATGACGAACGGCGCCGTCCACCAGGGGATCGCGGCCCAGGTGCCGGCCTACGAGTACGCCCATCACGGCGATCTCCTCGCGGCGGCCGCGGCCGCCGGGCAGGCGGCTCTGATCGTTGCCCTGGACGGGGTGACCGACCCGCGCAACCTCGGCGCCGTCGTCCGCTCGGTGGCGGCCTTCGGTGGGCACGGCGTGATCGTGCCGGAGCGCCGGTCGGCGGGGATGACCGCCTCGGCCTGGAAGACCTCGGCGGGGACCGCCGCCCGGGTCCCGGTGGCCCGGGCCACCAATCTCACCCGGGCGCTGTCCGAGTTGAAGCGGGCCGGCTGTCTGGTCGCCGGGCTGGACGCCGGGGGCGACCTGGAGCTCACCGCGCTCGGGACCGCCACCGAGCCGCTGGTGCTCGTGGTCGGCTCCGAGGGCAGGGGGCTGAGCCGGTTGGTGCGGGAGGCCTGCGACGTCGTGGTCTCGATCCCGATGGCCGGCGGCGCGGAGTCGCTGAACGCCGGGGTGGCCGCCGGAGTGGCACTCTACGAGGTCGCCCGTCGCCGCAGCGCCGGGTGACTCCCGGCGTCGCCGTCCGAGCCGCCGTCCCGGGGGGTAGCGGGGCGTGGTCCCGGGCGTGGCTCGGGGGCGCGGTGTCAGTCGTCGAGGACGACGGGCACCTCGGCGGTGTCCACGCCCAGGACCGCGCTCTCGTCGGGCTTGAGCGGCAGCACGCCCTCGAGGTAGCTGCGCAGCGCATCGTCCAGTCCCACGTCGTGGCCACGGCTCTCGGACAGGTACCAGCGGTGCTCGAGCACCTCGTGATAGACCTCGGCCGGCTCGAGCTTGCCGGCCAGCTCGCTGGGCACGGCGCGCACGACGGGCTCGAAGCACCGAGTCAGCCACTCGTGCGTCAGGCTCTCCTCGTCCTGGCCGCGTCTGCGGCGCTCGTCGGAGGCGATGTAGGCGTCCATGTCGTTGAGCAGCCGGCGCGCCTGGTTCTCCTCGACGTCCAGTCCCGCCAGTCGCAGCA
>CAYYCE010000168.1:0-1667 GCA_964469635.1 uncultured Kineosporiaceae bacterium | reverse complement strand
GCAGGTCGCCCAGCACTACCTCGGCGATCCCGGGGTCGAGCGCCAGTCGCAGCAGCCGCCGGGAGTGGTGTCCGGCGTCCACGACCTTCGGCTCGATGATGACCGAGGTGCCGTCGATGTCAGTGCTCAGCGTCAGCTCGCCGACGTCGAAGCCGAGTTCGTTCAGCCGCCGGATCCGGGCGTCCACCCGCCACCGCTCGCCGCTCCCGAACGACTCCGGTGCGGTCAGCTCACCCCACAACGAGGTGTACCGATCGCAGATCAGCTCGATCACCGAGACCGGGTCGAAGTCCGACTTGAGGAAACCGCCGGCCTGCAGGTCCATGAGTTCGCCGGCGATGTTCAGCCCCGCCAGCTCCACGTCGTACTCGCGTTGGCCGTGTGAGAGCCGGTCGTGCAGCTCGCCGGTCTCGGCATCCACGAGGTAGGCCGCGAACGCCCCGGCGTCCCGTCGGAACAGGGTGTTCGACAGCGAGACGTCGCCCCAGTAGAAGCCCCCCAGGTGCAGCCGGACGAGCAGAACGGCGAGCGCGTCGACCAGCCGCGTCGCGGTGTCCTCACGCAGCGCCTGCGAGAACAGGGCCCGATAGGGCAGCGAGAACTGCAGGTGCTGGGTGACCAGGGCCGACTCCAGCGGCTCGCCCGCCGAGTCTCGGCGTCCACTGATGATCCCGACGGCCTCGACGGCGGGCAGCCCCAGCCGCCGCAGCAGCCGCAGCAGGCCGTACTCACGCTCGGCGAGTTCGAGGGTGATCTCCTTGATCGCCAGAACGGCCCCGGACATGCGCACGAATCGCACCGTGTGCCGAGAGATTCCCCGGGGCAACGTGGCGAGGAGGTCCTGCGGCCAGGCCTCCAGCGGAACCTGCCAGGGCAGGTCGAGGATCGTGGGGTCGGGCTGGGCGGCGGTGATCGTCAGCCGGCCGGTGTCGGGGATGCTCATCGCCCTCCATTGTGCCCGCTGCCCACGGGCCGGGTGGGGGCGTCCGGGCCTCAGCCCGACCGGGTACGACGCGTAGCGGACCCCGGTCCCGGTGTGAGCGGTTGGACCGTCCGAGTGATCCGCGGCGTCGTGGGACTTGGGAGGTCCCACGAATGGCCGGGATACTGAGGGCCATGTCCCCCTGGAGTCGTCCCACACCGCGACGCCGGCCCTCTCCCGTGACGGTCACCCGGCTGCCCGTGGTGCGTTGTGCCGAGTGCGGCCGCACCATCGCCCACCGACCCGGAGAGGCCGGCGCCGTACTGACCGCCCACTACCGGCAGACGCACTCGGACGTCACCTGAGTCGTGGCCGCTCCGGCCCCGGGGCCCCCCGGCCGTGCGGTCAGTGGAAGACCCTCACGGTCGACGTCAGCTCCTCGGAGAGCTGCTTCAGCGAGTCGATCGCCCGGCTGATGTCATCGAGCTGGTGCCGGGTGTCGTCGGTGGCCTGCGCGACCGCCGTGATGGAGCTTCCCGAGGAGGCCCCCGCCCGGCTGGTGGCGTCGATGCCGTCCTTCACCTGGGCGACCGTCGTGCTCTGCTCCTCGATGGCCGCGGCGATGCCCACCTGATGCTCGTTGATCCGGGTGATGACGTCGGCGATGTGACGGACCGCCGTGACGGACTCCGCCGAGACGCTCTCGGCCCGGGCGGGATCGAGGCCTTTAAACAGCCGGAGTACG
>CAYYCE010000167.1:6395-6728 GCA_964469635.1 uncultured Kineosporiaceae bacterium | reverse complement strand
CGAGCCGGTCGAGGTGGGCCCTCAGCTCGTCCTTGGTCGGCCAGGCGGTGCCGTAGATGCGCTGCAGCTGCGGGTTCTTCTCGCTCCCCCGCCAGTAGGCGGCGGCGCTGCGCATCAGCTGCCAGCCGTTGGCCAGCAGCCTGGTCGAGGGCACGTGCGGGCCGCGGCACAGGTCCTTCCAGGCCACCGACCCGTCGCGACGCAGGTTGTCGTAGATGGTCAGCTCGGACCCGCCGACCTCGACCGAGGCGCCGTCCTCGTCGGCACCGGGCATCCCGGCGCCCTTGAGCCCGATCAGCTCCACCTTGTACGGCTCGGCGGCCAACTCGGCGC
>CAYYCE010000167.1:0-6385 GCA_964469635.1 uncultured Kineosporiaceae bacterium | reverse complement strand
CGCGCCTCGTCCTCGGTGACCACGCGGCGCCGGAAGGTCTGTCCCTGCTTGACGATCGCGGCCATGCTCTTCTCGAGGGCGCGCAGATCCTCGGGGGTGAACGGATCCTCGACGTCGAAGTCGTAGTAGAAACCGTCCCGGATCGGGGGGCCGATGCCCAGCTTGGCCTGCCCGAAGCGCTCCTGGACGGCTTGGGCGAGAACGTGGGCACAGGAGTGGCGCAGCACGGCCAGACCCTCGTCGCTGCTCACCGGGACGGGTTCGACGACGTCGCCCTCGGCCAACTCGTGGGCCAGGTCCCGCAACTCGCCGTTGACTCGGGCGACCACGATCGAGCGGTCCTCGAACAACCCGGCACACGTGGTCCCGGTCGCGACGGTCCGCTTCTCCTCGGAGCTCTCGCCGGAACCGGCGACACCGGACGAGCGGACGACGATCGAGACCTCGGACACCGGACAGACCTTTCGCAGACGGTCGGGCCGTTGGTCGGCCCGCTCGATCGTATCCGCGCCGGCGACGCACTTTCACACCGGTTATCGCGGCGCCCCCGGCGGGACGAACGGCAGCCCGGACGGCGGACCGCCTTCGACCAGCCGACTCAGCGCGGCGGTGTCCAGGTGGTCTGCGACCAGGTCGGCCAGGGTGTCCAGGCGGGCCGCGCGCAGGGCGGCGACCTCGGTGTCCGGGGCCGGGGTGAAGTCGCGTCCGGCGCGGTCGGCCACCGCCCGCAGGAAGGCCCGCCGGAACCCGTCGGATTCCAGCGCCCCGTGCCAGCTGGTCCCCCAGACGGCGCCGTGGCGGCAACCGTCCAGGAACGGCTCGGCGGCGGCGGGGAGCGGGTCGTCGACCGATGCCCTGCCGTGGTGGATCTCGTACCCCGTGGTCACGGCCTGTCCGTACGCCTCGCCGCGGGCCCGGCCCACGGTCTTGGCGGCGGCGAAGGCCACCTCGGTCGGCAGCAGTCCGAGGCCCGCCACCGTGCCCCGCCGCGACTCGACGTCGTCGCTGACGGTCCGGGCCAGCATCTGGTAGCCACCGCAGATCCCCAGGATCGGTCGACCGCTCGCCGCCCGCTCGGCAAGGACGGCGGCGATCCCCCGGCCGCGGAGCCAGCCCAGGTCGGCCACGGTGGCCCGGGTCCCCGGCACGACGACCAGGTCGGCGTCGCGCACGGCGGCCGGCGAGGTGCTCCAGCGGAGCGTGACCCCCGGCTCGGCGGCGAGCGCGTCGACGTCTGTGGCGTTGGAGGTGCGCGGCAGCCGGACCGCGACCACCCGCAGGTCCTCGGCCCCCACCGGCGAGCCGGCCGAGGCGGGCGCGGCGTCCAGCGACTGGGAATCCTCGGCGTCGGCGCCGAGCCCGCTCACCCACGGCAGCACGCCGAGGACGGGGCGGCCGGTGAGGTCGGCGAGCATCGCCGGGCCCGGGTCGAGCATCGCCCGATCACCACGAAACTTGTTGATCACGAACCCCGACACCAGCGCCTGGTCGGCGGCCGACAGCAGGGCGAGCGTGCCGAACAGCGACGCGAACACCCCGCCGCGGTCGATGTCGGCGACCACGACCACCGGGATCCGCCGCGCGCCCGCCAGGGCGAGGTTGGCCAGGTCGTGGCCGCGCAGGTTGATCTCGGCGGCACCGCCCGCGCCCTCGCAGACGACCACGTCGAACCGGGATGCCAGGTCGTCGTAGGCCTCGAGGACGGCGGCACGCAGTTCGGCGTGCAACTCCGGGTAGGCCACGGCGGACACGTCGAGGTACGGGCGTCCCCGCACCAGCACGTGGCTGTGGTTCTCACCGCCCGGTTTGAGCAGCACCGGGTTCATCGCGGTCTCGGGCTCCAGGCCGCAGGCGAGGGCCTGCACACCCTGGGCGCGGCCGATCTCGCCGCCGTCGACGGTCACCACGGAGTTGTTGGACATGTTCTGCGCCTTGAACGGGGCCACCGAGACGCCCCCGCGCCGCAGCCACCGGCAGATCCCCGTGGCCAGGACGCTCTTGCCGGCATCCGAGGTGGCCCCGGCCACCAGCAGCGCACCCACCCGCCTACCCTCCCACCATGGCCATCCCCCGTCCGAGCCGGGTCAGCACCGTCGACTACCACACCGGCGGCGAGCCCTTCCGGATCGTGACCGACGGCGTGCCGGACATCCCGGGGACCGACGTGCTCTCCCGGCGGGCCCATGCGCAGACGCACGAGGAGGTGGACGCCGTCCGCCGGCTGCTGTGCCACGAACCGCGCGGGCACGCCGACATGTACGGCTGTTTCCTGCTTCCCGCCGATCCGTCGCCGGACGGCCCGGCCGATCTCGCGGTGCTGTTCTGGCACAAGGACGGCTACTCGACCGCCTGCGGCCACGGCACCATCGCGTTGGGCGCCTGGGCGGTGAACTCCGGCCGGGTGGCGGCCGCGGTCGACGGCGAGACCGAGGTGAGCATCGACGTCCCGTCGGGCCGGGTGATCGCCCGGGTGCGCCGGGAGCGGGGCGTGGTGCGGGCCGTGACGTTCCGGAACGTGCCGTCCTGGGTGGCCGCGCGCGGGCTTCGGGTGCCGACCACCCGCGGTGAGGTGGCCGTGGACGTCGCCTACGGCGGCGCGTTCTACGCCGCCCTGCCCGCGTCCGCGGTGGGGCTGGCGGTCACGCCCGATCACTACGCCGAGCTGATCGCGATCGGCCGGGAGATCAAGTGGGCGGTGAACGGGCACGCCACCGCGCGCCACCCGGTGGACGAGCGGCTCTCCGGGATCTACGGCACGATCCTCTTCGACGACCTCGGGGACCTCGCGTCCGGACCCCACCAGCGCAATGTGACGGTGTTCGCGGACGGCGAGGTCGACCGTTCGCCGTGCGGCTCGGGGACGGCGGCCCGGGTGGCGCTGTTGGCCGACGAGGGGCGGTTGGCCGCCGGCGCCGTCCTGACCCACGACTCGATCGTCGGTTCCCGGTTCACCGCCGTCGTCGCCGACTCCGGCGCCGACTCCGGCGCGGACGCCGGCCGGCCCACCGTGGTGCCGGAGATCACCGGCACCGCCCACCGCACCGGCGAGCACACCTTCACCCTGGAGGCCGACGACGACCTCGGACTCGGCTTCGTTCTGCGGTGAGGACCCCGGCCGCCAGGCCGCGGGGAGCGCGGAGAGTACGGTTCAACGTGCCCCAGGACAGCCCCGACCAGGACGATTCCGACGCCGTCGTGGCCCCCCATTCCTGGTTACCGGTGGCGCTGCTCGCCGGGTTCACTTCTCTGGTCGTGTTCGCCACGGACGGCTACCTCCCGGTGCTGCCGCCGCCACCGTCTCGGCGCTGCTGCTGGGGTCCTCCGCCTACGCCCTCACCCACCTGCTCGCGGCGCTCGCCCCACCATCCACATCCTCATCGGGGCGCGGGTCCTGGCTGGTCTGGCCACGGCCGCCTGCATGGTCGTGGCCCGGGCGATGTCCTGGCGCGGCATGTTCGGTCTGCTCGCATCGTGGCCACGGTCTCGGGCCAGGCGGCCCTGATGCTGGTGCACTCCACCGCACATCCCACCGATGGCGCCGATGGGGCAGAGTGACCCCGTGGACGAGGAGATGCTGGTGGCCCGGCTGCACGGGCGACGCGACGTCAGGGCCGCCCGCGAGCCGGTTCCGGTCCCGCGACCCGGTGAGGCGCTCGTGCGGGTGACCTCGGTCGGGATCTGCGGCTCCGATCTGCACTGGTTCGCCGAGGGCGGCATCGGGGACGCCCGGCTGCAGCGGCCCCTGGTGATCGGACACGAGGCGTCCGGGGTCGTGCTGAGCGGAGCTCGGGCCGGGCAACGGGTCGCGATCGACCCCGCCGTCCCGTGCGGGCGGTGCGAACAGTGCCGTGGCGGCGACCCCAATCTGTGTCCCGACGTGGGCTTCCTCGGGCACGGCCGCACCGACGGCGCCCTGCGCGAGTACCTCACCTGGCCGCAGGACCTGCTGCACCCGATGCCGGACGGGCTGTCCGCGGACGACATCGCGATGCTGGAACCGCTGGGCGTGGCGATCCACGCCCACGACCTCGGGCACTGCCGGGTCGGGGCGACGGTGCTGGTCGCCGGCTGCGGGCCGATCGGCCTGTGCCTGATCCAGGTGGCGCGGCGGGCGGGGGCCACCCGGATCGTGGCCGTCGACCCGCTGCCCCACCGGGCGGAGGCCGCCCTGCGGCTCGGCGCCGACGTCGCCGTCGGCCACGAGCCGGACACCTTCCCCGCCGCTCTCGCCGAGGCGACCGACGGCCGTGGCGTGGACGTCTCGTTCGAGGCCGCGGGCACCGATCCCGCGGTGGCGCTGGCCGTCGAGGCGGCCGCCCCCGGCGCCCGCGTCGTCCTGGCCGGGATCCCGGACGTCGACACCACGACCTTCCGCGCCTCCATCGCCCGGCGCAAGGGGCTGACCCTCGTGCTGGTGCGCCGCATGAAGGAGGTCTACCCCCGGGCGACGGCGCTCGCCCGGACCGGCCGGGTCGACGTCCGTTCCCTGGTCTCGCACGGCTTCGGCCTGGCCGAGGCCGCCACGGCCCTCGAGACCGCCTCGGCCCGAACCGGTCTCAAGGTCGTGGTCCGGCCCTGCGAGACCGCGTGAGCGCCTCGGAGCGGCCTGCGGTACTCGCCGTCGACTGCTCGACCACGGCGGCCAAGGCCGTGGCCTTCGGACCGGACGGCGCCGAGCTGGCCTCGGCGGCCGGCCCGCTGACGCTCTCGCGCCCCGCGCCGGGGTACCACGAGCAGGACGCCGAACAGTGGTGGACGGCGACCTCGACCGCGTTGCGCACCGCGGTGGGGCAGCTCGAGGACGCCTCCCGGGTGCGAGCGGTGTGCCTGACCCACCAACGGGAGTCGTTCGTCTGCCTGGGCCCGGACGGGGCGCCGCTGCGCCCGGCGGTGCTCTGGCTGGACACCCGGGCGAGCGCCGAGATCGCCGAGCTAGGCAGCGATTCCGTGCTGTCGCTGTCGGGCAAGCCGCCGGACACCACCCCGGCGATCTACAAACTCGCCTGGCTCTCGCGCCACGAACCGGAGGTGCTCGCCGGGGCGCAGCACATCGCCGAGGTGCATGCCTTCCTGGCCCACCGGCTGACCGGTCGCCGGGCCACGAGCATCGCGTCGGCGGACTCCCTCGGCCTGCTCGATCTGGCCCGGGGCACCTGGGCGCCCGGGCTGCTGAGCCTGGCCGGGGTGCGCCGCGACCAGCTTGCGGACCTGGTGCCGCCCGGGCGGGTGCTGGGCCCGCTGCTGCCCGAGGTGGCCCGTTCGATCGGGTTGGCCGCGCCGGTGCCCCTGGTCGCCGGTCTCGGCGACGGCCAGGCGGCCGGGCTCGGGGCGGGGGTCACCGCCGCCGGGACCGCCTATCTCAACCTGGGGACGTCGATGGTGCTCGGCACCCCGTCCACGCGCTACCTGACCGGCAGGGCGTTCCGCACCCTCGCCGGGGCGCCGCACGACACGTTCGTCCTCGAGACGGTGCTCAACGCCGCCGCCTATCTGGCCGACTGGTTCCGCCGGGAGCTGGGTGACCCCGCCCTCGACGGCGCACCGGATCCGGGCCTGGACGAGGCGGCCGCCGCGCTGCCGCCCGGCGCCGAGGGCCTGATCGCCCTGCCGTACTGGAACGCCGCCCAGACTCCCCACTGGGACCCCAACGCCCGGGGCGCGCTGGTCGGCCTCGGCGGGGTCCATACCCGCGCCCACGTCTACCGGGCGCTGCTCGAGTCCGTCGCCTGCGAGCTGCGACTGCACCTGGACGGCCTGGAGGCCGCCACCGGCCGCCGGGTGCGCGACCTGCGGGCGATGGGCGGGGGTTCGCGCAGCCCGTTGTGGGTTCGGATCATCGCCGACGTGACCGGGCGGCCCGTCACGCTGACCCGGGGCGGCGAGATCAGCGCCCGCGGGGCCGCGGCCCTGGCGTGGTCGGCCGTCTCAGGACTGCCGCTCGAGGAGGTGTCCGCCACGATGGGCGCGCTCGGCGAGCGCATTGTGCCCGATCCGGCGGCCGCCGAGCGCTACCGGCGGGTCTACGCGGTGCAGCAGCACCTCTACCCGCGACTGCGCGGGATCTTCACCGAACTGTCCGGCCCGGGCGGGCCGTTCCCCGCGGCCGATCTCACTTCCCGAAGCCCGCGGTGAGGCCGGAGAGCAGCTGCCGCCGTCCGATCGCGTAGAACACCAGGATCGGCAGCGTGGTCAGCACGACGCAGGCGAGGATCGCGGGCACGTTGAAGCCGTACTGGCCCTGGAAGGTCCACAGCGCCAACGGAAGCGTCCGCTTGGCCGGGTCCTGGGTGAGGATCAGCGTCAGCAGGTAGTTGGTCAAGGTCTGCAGGGCGTTGTAGATCGACACCGTGACCAGCGCGGGCCGGGTCAGAGGGATCGCGAGCCG
>CAYYCE010000166.1:0-6736 GCA_964469635.1 uncultured Kineosporiaceae bacterium | reverse complement strand
CGCCGGTCGCGGGCTGGCCCGTCGGGCCCTCGAACACGAGCTGCGCACGCGAGGGGTCGAACCGGATCTGGCCCGGGACGCCGCGGCCGCCGTGGACGCCGAGGCCGAGCTCCGAGCGGCGATCACTCTGTGTCGTCGTCGGCTACCTGCGATGATCCGGGACGATCCGGCCCGCCGGGAGCGGCGACTGCTCGGCATGCTCGCACGCAGGGGCTATGGGGCGGGCGTGGCCGTGCGAGCGGTCCGCGAGGCCGTTGCGGCCGAGGGCCTCACTGACGGCGGGAACGCCGCGGATGTGGACGCTCGTGACGTGGACGACATCGTGGATCCGTGAGATCACGGGGGCGGCGCCGGGTTGGTATCGATCTGGACTCAGATGCCCTCCGACGGGCTCGAGGCCCTGGCAACGGAGCGTCGCTCGGGTAGGTTCCCTCAGCATGAGCGATCCGCTGGTGGTGATGCAGAACGTCAACAAGCACTTCGGAGACTTGCACGTTCTGCGTGACATCAACCTCGAGGTGGGCAGGGGCGAGGTCGTCATCCTCATCGGGCCGTCGGGTTCGGGGAAGTCGACTCTCTGCCGGACCATCAACCGACTCGAGACGATCGAATCCGGTTCGATCGTCATCGACGGCAAGACTCTGCCCGAGGAGGGCAAGGCCCTGGCCGAGCTCCGGGCAGACGTCGGAATGGTGTTCCAGAGCTTCAACCTCTTCGCGCACAAGTCCATCCTCGAGAACGTGACCCTCGGGCCGACCAAGGTGCGCAAGAAGAACAAGGCCGAGGCCGAGCAGCAGGCCCGGGAGTTGCTGGATCGGGTGGGCGTGGGTCACCAGGCCGCGAAGTTCCCCGCTCAGTTGTCCGGCGGTCAGCAACAGCGTGTGGCCATCGCCCGGTCGCTGGCGATGGATCCGAAGGTGATGCTCTTCGACGAGCCCACCTCGGCGCTCGACCCCGAGATGATCAACGAGGTGCTCGACGTCATGGTCGAGCTGGCGCAATCGGGGATGACCATGATCGTGGTCACCCACGAGATGGGGTTCGCGCGGCGGGCGGCGAACCGCGTGGTCTTCATGGCCGACGGCCAGATCGTCGAGCAGGCCGAGCCCGAGGAGTTCTTCACCAACGCCAAGAGCGAGCGCGCCAGGGACTTCCTCAGCAAGATCCTCACCCACTAGCGGGCAGGCGGCGTCGTGGATGCCGCCGCAAGCCGGGGAACCGACAGAAAGGGAACTCATTCGATGATCACACGACGTACGGTCGCAATCGTCGCCGTGGCGGCGGCCGCCTCACTCGGGCTGGCCGCCTGTGGGGGAGGCAGCACCTCCACCGACAGCAGCGCCGGCGGGGGTGGCGAGGGCCTGAAGATCGGCATCAAGTTCGACCAGCCGGGGCTCGGGCTCAAGCAGGGTGACAGTTTCACGGGTATGGACGTCGACGTGGCCACCTACATCGCGGACAAGCTCGGCACCCCGGCCGACAAGATCACCTGGGTGCAGGCGCCGAGCGCCCAGCGCGAGACCCTGATCGAGACCGGCCAGGTCGACCTCGTGGTCGCCACCTACTCGATCACGGACTCCCGCAAGGAGAAGGTCTCCTTCGCCGGCCCCTACTTCATCGCCGGCCAGGACCTGCTGGTGCGTGCCGACGACACCTCCATCACGGGCCCCGAGTCGATGGAGGGCAAGAACCTCTGCTCCGTCACGGGCTCCACCTCGGCCCAGAAGGTCAAGGACAAGTACCCGGGCGTCAACCTGCAGGAGTTCGGCACCTACTCCGAGTGCGTGGCGGCCCTGGTCTCCAAGGGCGTCGACGCGCTGACCACAGATGACACCATCCTGGCCGGCTACGCGGCGCAGGAGCAGTACAAGGGCAAGCTCAAGGTTGTCGGCAAGACCTTCTCGGAGGAGAAGTACGGCGTCGGCCTCAAGAAGGGCGACACCGCGCTGTGCCAGAAGGTGACCGACGCGATCACCTCGATGATCGACGACGGGTCCTGGCAGAAGGCCGTGGACGACAACCTGGGTCCGGCGGGCTACACCCCGGGCCCGGGCAACCCGCCGACTCGGGCCGCCGCCGCCTGCGGTCTATGGGTTCCCGGCCCCATCCCTGCCGCGGCGCGGCCGCCCCCCGCCCCCCGGGGGGGGGGGGGCGACGTCCGCACTGCACGGCCCGAGAAAGGGTGAGCAGTGGGCGACATCCTGAGCACTTACAACATCCCGGCCGCGTTCTGGGTGACCATCCAGCTGGGTTTCCTGGCGGCCGTCGGCTCCTTGCTCTTGGGCACGATCGTCGCCGTCCTGCGGGTCTCGCCGGTCGGCATCCTGCGGGTGATGGGCACCAGCTACGTCAACCTCGTCCGGAACACCCCGCTGACGCTGCTCATGGTCCTGAGCATTCTCGGGTTCTCGTTCATCCTGGGGATGAAGCTGTTCGACAACTTCGACCGCAACGCCTTCTGGTGGGCGGTCATCATGCTGTCCGTCTACCACGCGGCGTTCGTCTGTGAGGCGCTGCGCAGTGGCGTCAACACCGTGCCACCCGGACAGGCGGAGGCGGCCCGGTCGATCGGGCTCACCTTCGGTCAGAGTCTGCGCGAGGTGATTCTGCCGCAGGCGTTCCGGGGAGCGATCGCCCCGCTGGGGTCCACCCTCATCGCTCTGATCAAGAACACCACCGTGGCCGCCGTCATCGGGGTCTCCGAGGCCGCGGGTCTGCTGTCCAAGATCGTGGAGAACGAGGGCAGCGCCCTCGGCATCTTCCTGATCTTCGCCCTCGGCTTCGTCATCCTCACGTTGCCCCTGGGGATCTGGTTTACCAGCCTCTCCCAGCGACTGGCGGTGAAGCGATGACCGCGCAGACCGTCCTGTTCGACGCCCCGGGCCCCGTGGCCCGGCGTCGGCACAACATCCTCACCGGTGTCGGCGTGCTGGCCGTGGTGGCCGTGCTGGCCCTGGTCGTGCGCAAGATGTCCGACGCCCAACAGCTGCAGGGCTTCATGTGGACGGCGTTCTTCAAGGGCGAGGTGTGGCGCAACTACCTGCTGCCCGGTCTGTGGGGAACCCTCAAGGCGGCCCTACTGGCCATCGCGCTGGCCTTCGGGTTCGGTCTGCTGTTCGGGATGGGCAGGCTCTCGGCCAACCGGTGGATCCGGCTGGTGAGCGGAGTGGTCGTCGAGTTCTTCCGCTCCGTCCCCGTCCTGATCATGATGATCTTCCTGTTCGGGGTGTTCTCGGTCAACAACGTGTTCTCCAACGAGTACAACCCGCTGGCCGCCGTGGTCATCGGGCTGACCCTCTACAACGGATCGGTGGTCGCCGAACTGGTGCGCTCGGGCGTCCACTCGCTGCCCGCGGGGCAGTCCGAGGCGGGGCTGTCGATCGGGCTGACACCGGGGCAGACGCTGCGGGCGATCCAACTTCCGCAGGCGCTGACGGCCATGCTGCCGGCGCTGATCGGTCAGCTCGTCGTGGCCCTCAAGGACACCGCGCTCGGCTACCAGATCACCTACCCGGATCTGTTGATCCAGTCGAAGTCGTTGGGATCGGCGTACGCCAACACGGTTCCGGCCTACCTGTTCGCGGCGCTCCTGTTCATCGTCATCAACTACTCCCTGTCCAAGCTGGCCGCCATGGTCGAGCACCGGCTCAGTCGGCGGGGCCAGGGCGAGTTCATCGCCCCGCCCGGGCGTGAGCTCGAGGAGGAGGCGACCGGGGCGGAGGTCACCCTGAACGAACCGGAACAGCGGCGCGGCGGCCACGAGCCCCGCTGACCGCCCGCTCCTGGGCCGAGCCGGACGGGCAGGGCACCCCCGAGTACACCCTCGCGGCACCAGGCCTCCGTGAGGTCTCCGGGGCGACCGCAGCCCGCGATGACCAGGCGTAGCTCGCACTCGTCGCCCCGGCACGCCACCATCACTCGGCCTGCGGTCCCGCGAGTCGAACGACATCGCCTGGTGGACCGGCGAGACCCTGAGGAACCTCGGCGCCGCGTTTGCACACCCTGAGACGGGACCCGATCATCACCCTAGGCTGGGGGTGCCATGTCGACCTCGACCACGTCCGAGCGCGCCCGCACCTACCAGGTGCGCACCTTCGGCTGTCAGATGAACGTCCACGACTCCGAGCGGATCGCCGGGGTGCTCGAGGCCGCCGGCTACGTCCGGGCGGGGGAGGACGACGGACCCGACGGCGGCGGCGCGCTCCCCGACCTGGTCGTGTTCAACACCTGCGCGGTTCGCGAGAACGCCGACAACAAGCTGTACGGCAACCTGGGCCACCTCGCCCCGGTCAAGGCGGGTCGGACCGGCCTGCAGATCGCCGTCGGCGGCTGCCTGGCGCAGAAGGACCGCGACGCGATCGTGCGGAAGGCGCCCTGGGTGGACGTCGTGTTCGGCACCCACAACCTCGGATCGCTGCCGGCGCTGCTCGAGCGGGCCCGGCACAACCACGAGGCCCAGGTCGAGATCCTCGAGGCGCTCGAGGTGTTCCCGTCGACGCTGCCCACACGGCGCGAGTCCGCCTATGCCGGCTGGGTCTCGATCAGCGTCGGCTGCAACAACACCTGTACCTTCTGCATCGTGCCGAGCCTGCGCGGCACCGAACGCGATCGCCGTCCCGGCGACATCCTCGCCGAGGTCGAGGCCCTGGTCGCGGAGGGCGTCATCGAGGTCACCCTGCTCGGCCAGAACGTCAACACCTACGGAGTCGGGTTCGGCGAGCGGGGCGCCTTCGCCGACCTCCTTCGCCGCGTCGGCGAGGTCGAGCACCTGGAGCGCGTCCGGTTCACCAGCCCCCACCCGGCGGCGTTCACCGATGACGTGATCGAGGCGATGGCGCAGACCCCCACGGTGATGCCGCAACTGCACATGCCCCTGCAGTCCGGGTCCGACACGGTACTTCGCGCGATGCGCCGTTCCTACCGCTCCGAGCGGTTCCTCGGCATCCTCGGCCGGGTGCGCGCCGCGATCCCCGACGCGGCCATCAGCACCGACGTCATCGTCGGGTTCCCGGGCGAGACCGAGGCCGACTTCCGGGCCACCCTCGATGTCGTGGCCGCCTCGCGGTTCTCCCAGGCGTTCACGTTCCAGTACTCGCAGCGGCCCGGGACCCCGGCCGCCGACATGCCCGACCAGGTTCCCAAGGCGGTGGTCCAGGAGCGGTACGAACGACTGGTCGCGCTCCAGGAGCAGATCTCCTGGGCGGAGAACCGCCACCAGGAGCGCCGGGTGCTCGACGTCCTGGTGGCCACCGGCGAGGGCCGCAAGGACCAGGCGACCGCGCGGCTGTCGGGGCGGGCCCCGGACGGCCGGCTGGTCCACTTCGCGCTCCCACCGGACCTTCCGGACCTCGCGCGCCCACGCCCGGGGGACATCGCCACCGTGCGGGTCACCTATGGCGCCCCGCACCACCTGGTCGCCGACGCCGCCCTGGACGGTGGGCCGTTCGCGGTGCGCCGCACCCGTGCCGGCGACGCCTGGCAGGCCCGCGAGGCCCACCCGAGGCCCATCCGCCCGATCCCGCTGCGGCTCGCCTGACCCCCTCGCGCGATCTCCGCGCGGACCACCCGGGTGGAACCTCGGGCGCGACCGCCCCGCCTACCCGCCGAGGGCGTCGTCGATCGCCTCGGAGGCCTTGGCCTGGGCGGCGTCCACCTGCGAGGCGTACTTGCCGTCGGTGGCCGAGTCGGCGGCGTCCCCCGCCTTGTCGATCGCCGCGTCCGCGGCGTCGCCGACGGCGTCCTTGTGCTCGGCGGCCAACTCGGTCGCCTTGTCCTTGATGTTGTCGAACATGCCCATCCGTACCCGCTCCTTCGTTGAGCCCCCGAGTCCGCCGCGGTTCGACGGATCTTGGTCATTGTTGGCGATGGACGACGATCCCGCCGCCCGAACGCCGCGATACGTCCTGATCGCCCTCGGGCCCCGTGGCTGTCCGCCCACCCGCCCACCCGTGCCAGACTCGCGGGCGTGCCCGAACCGTCGCCGGTGATCGCGATCGTGGGTCCGACCGCCTCGGGCAAGTCCGACCTGGCCGTCGAACTCGCGCTGCGCCTGGACGGCGAGGTGGTCAACGCCGACGCGATGCAGCTGTACCGCGGCATGGACGTCGGTACCGCCAAGCTCCTGCCCGCCGAGCGCCGCGGCGTGCCGCACCACCTGCTCGACGTGCTCGACGTGCGTGAGGAGGCCAGCGTCGCCGCCTTCCAGCGGCAGGCCCGCGCCGCGACGGCCGAGATCCGGGCGCGGGGTCGTCGACCGATCCTCGCAGGAGGCTCGGGGCTGTACGTGCGGGCCGCGCTCGACGAGCTGGACATCCCGCCGACCGATCCCGCGGTGCGCGCCGGGCTCGAGGCCGACCTCGAACGCCTCGGCGCGGCCGCGCTGCACGCCCGGCTGGCCGGCCTCGATCCCGCCGCGGCGGAGGCGATCCTGGCGACGAACGGACGCCGCGTCGTCCGCGCGCTCGAGGTGATCGAGCTGACCGGTCGGCCGTTCACGGCCACGCTGCCGACCCTGCGCTACCACCGGCCGGCGGTCCAGATCGCCCTCGACGTGCCACGACCCGTACTCGACGCCCGCATCCAGGCCCGGGTCGATCGGATGTGGCGGGACGGGCTGGTCGCGGAGGTCACCGAGCTGGCGGACCACCACGGTCTGCGCGAGGGCCGTACCGCGTCGCGGGCCCTCGGGTACGCCCAGGTGCTGGCGTTCCTGGACGGCGAGGTCGACGAGCGGGGC
>CAYYCE010000165.1:0-6746 GCA_964469635.1 uncultured Kineosporiaceae bacterium | reverse complement strand
CCGGCGGAAGGAATGATTCTCCCCGTACAGCTCCAGCAGCCGCTGCACCTCGGCCCGGATAGCTGGCACCTCCGCGTGCGCCGGACCCGGTTGGACCGCGTCGACCAGCAGCCGCCGCTCCAACCCGTAGAAGAACAGGAACGGCCAACTGATCGGCACATTCGCTTCCCGGCGTCCGCCCGCAAGCCAGGTCAGGTAGGCAGCGCGAGCACCCGGGGAGATGTCGCTGTAGGACGGCCAGTACCCGACCGAACTCGCCGCCCAGTCCGGCTGTCGCGGGTCGACCTTCAGGTGCGGGTTGATCAGCGCCGGGTCCGGGGCACCGCCCCGCGGCGCCGGCAGGTGCCGGCCGACATAGAGCATCCCGCCGGGCAGGACCAGCCCCGCCACCTCCACCGGCGCACCGGGCGGCACCCAGCCGCATGATCCCCGGTCGACCGCGTCGCCCTGCATCGGCACCGGGCTCGACCACTGGTTGCCTGAGGCCTGCTCGGACATGGCCGACTTCGCGTGCCGGGGAACACGCTGAATTCTCCCGGCGAGCGGGTCGCCAACCGACGGCAACGCCGCCGGGCTCGAAGCAGTCGGCTCGACGCGGGCGTGCCGCCCAGACGCCTGCCGGCCCTGCCTCAACCCGTCGAACAGACCCAAACCAACCCCTAGTGATCACCTGCAGCCGCCATGCCGGCACGCAGCGCACCACCCTCTCGACCAGAGGCTAGCGACCGGGCCAGACGCTTCGAGCCGAACTCGCGATCGAGCGACTCGAATCGAGACTGATCACCGCTCTTCGTGATCTTCGCCAATGTCTGACACAGATAGTAAGGGATTGGCTACCCTTCGGTGAGGAGTAGGCCAAAGGCCGAGGGCCTCCCATCCCACGAGTCGGAGCTGGGGCTAGCTAGGGAACATGAACGTTCAGCGGCCGCGCACCGGCTCGGCGCAAGGGGACCCTGATGCCTACTCGACGCTGGACTACGGTGCGTTCCACCACATGGAGGCGTTCCCGGCAGGCCGAATGGGCGGCTTGACGACGTTACGGCTGAGAGCTCGCCAGCCACTACGTAAGCGACAACTGCTGCCGAAGCACCGGCATGTACCTCTGGTCAACATCGAGCTCGGACACACACCATCACCCCGCGGCGTGCGAGTGGAGGTTTCACCTCGGCCGGCATCGTCGGCGGGACCTGCCCCGCGTCGGGGCTATCTGGGGCGGCCGAGCCCATGACCACGGCTACGCGGTGCGCGCCACCCGGATGATCCGGCGCCGCAGCCAGACCCGGCGCGCACCGCCCACGTAGAGCCTGACCAGGGCGACCTCCCAATGGCCGTGTTCGGCGAGCCCGGCGAGCAGTCGCTGGGCCTCGCAGCGGCCCGTCAACCGCGAAATGGTGACCAACCGGTACTCGTACTCACCGGTGTCGGGGCGAGGATCGCCCGGCAGCGGCGGCACCGGGTGGAGGGTGGGCTCACTCATCACACCAATGTCACCACGAACCGCTACCGTCATGCCATGACGACGGATCCGCGCGCCGCGCTCGACCGACTGGTCGCGGCGCTGGAGGCTCACCTGCAGGCCGCCAGCCGACGCCAGGGCGAGGCCGATCCCGCGGTGGTCTCGGCCTACCAGACCCTGGCCGACGCCTTCGAGACCTATGACGAGGCGCTCTACACCGCCTACGACGAGGTCACCCCGTTCGTGCTCTACGACGACACCGAGGATGCCGACGACCTCGACGAGGATCTCGACCTCGAGGATCTGGACGACGACGACGACGAGGACGACGAGGACGACCCGGTCGACGACCTCGACGGTTCCGAGGTCCTCGACGCCGACGATCTGGAGGATGCCGACGCCCGCTGAGCGCGGCCCGTCCCTCAGCCGGCCGAGACCTCGTCGAGTGCCAGTGTGATCTCCGCCGGCAGGATCAACGTCTCGCTCGTCAGCGCGGCCCGCAGCTGGGCGGCGGTGCGGGCGCCCAGCAGCAGCGACCCGATCCCGGCGCGGTCCCGGGCCCAGGCCAGCGCCACCTCGAGCGGGGCGCATCCCAGGCCGTCCGCCGCGGTGATCACCGCGTCCACGACCCGCCGCGAACGGGCGTCCAGGTAGGCGCCCACGAACCCGGACAGATGCGCGGAGGCCCCGCGGGAGTCGGCCGGCACGCCGCTGCGGTACTTGCCGGTCAGCACCCCTCGCCCCAGCGGCGACCACGCCAGCACCCCGGCGCCGAGGGCCTGCACCGCCGGCAGAAGATCGCGTTCGGCCTCGCGCTGGACCAGCGAGTACTCGACCTCCGCGGCGACCACGTCGAGCGGCACGCCGAGGCCGTGCCGGGCCAGCGTGTGGGCATGGGCCAGTTGCCACCCGGTGTAGTTCGACACGCCCGCGTACCGGGCCCGCCCCGAGGACAGGGCCACGGCCATGGCCGAGAGGGTCTCGGTCAACGGCACCTCGTCGCTCCACCCACGCACCAGCCACAGGTCGACGTGGTCGGTGCCCATTCGGTACAGCGAGGCGTCGAGGTCGTCGAGCATCGCGCGGCGCGAGGGATCGGTGCGCATCACGCCCTCCCGCCGGGCGGCGCCGCCTTTGGTGCACAGCACGACGTCCTCGCGGGCGACGACCGAGGCCAGCATCTGGCCGATCAGCGCCTCGGCGGCGCCGTCGCCGTAGGTGGCGGCCGTGTCGAGCAGGGTGCCGCCGGCCTCCACGAAGGCGACGATCTGCTCGGCCGCCTCGTGCTCGTCGGTGTCCCGCCCCCAGGTCAGCGTGCCCAGTCCGAGCCGCGATACCCGCAACCCACTGTGACCGACAGTGCGCTCTTCCACGGCCCGCAACCTACGGCATCCGGCGTTGCGCAGCCGACAACCACCGCGGGCGGCTAGGGTCGACGGTCGTGCACCTAGGACTGAATCTCGGCTATTGGGGAGCCGGCAACGACATGGACAACCTGGCCCTGGCCAGGGAGGCCGACCGGCTCGGATACGCCGTGTGCTGGGCGGCCGAGGCGTATGGGTCGGACGCCCCCACGGTGCTGTCGTGGGTGGCTGCCCAGACCGAGCGGATCGATGTCGGCGCGGCGGTGATGCAGATCCCGGCCCGCACCCCGGCCATGACCGCGATGACCGCCGCGACCCTGGACACACTGTCGGGCGGCCGGTTCCGACTCGGCCTGGGGGTCAGCGGACCGCAGGTGTCCGAGGGGTGGCACGGCGTCCGGTTCGCCGACCCGCTCGGCCGTACCCGCGAATACGTCGAGATCGTCCGGATGGCGCTGCGACGCCAGCGCGTGGCCTACAGCGGCACCCACTTCACGCTGCCGCTGCCCGACGGGCCCGGCAAGGCGCTGCAGCTGACCGTGTACGGCCCGCGCACCTCGCTGCCCGTCTACCTCGCGGCGGTCGGCCCGAAGAACCTGCGACTCGCGGGCGAGATCGCCGACGGCTGGCTGGCGATCTTCTTCTCGCCCGAGCACGCGGCGATGTCGCTGGACCCCATCCGCGAGGCCCGGGCCGCCGCCGCCGGCACGTCCGGCACCGCGGACCCGGCGGACCCGGCGAAGGACCCCCTGGACGGTTTCGACGTGGTGCCCACCGTCCCGGTCGCCCTCGGTGAGGACGTCGCGGCCGCCGCCGACCTGCTGCGTCCCTACACCGCGCTCTACGTCGGCGGCATGGGGAGCAGGAGGCAGAACTTCTACAACGACCTGGTGCGCCGCATGGGCTACGAACAGGTCGCCCAGACCGTTCAGGACCTCTACCTGGACCGCAGACCCCACGAGGCGGCCGCCGCGCTGCCCGTCGAGCTGATCGACGCCACCGCCCTGCTCGGGTCCCGCGAGCGCATCGCCGACCGGATGCAGGCCTACGCCGCCGCCGGGGTGACCACCCTGAGCATCAGCCCGGTTGCCGCCACCCTGGACGAACGGCTCGAGACCATGCGGACCGTCGTGGCCGCGGCCGAGGCGGCGGGGGTTCTCTCGTGAGCGCCTCGCTCGGCTACCTGGACGCCGTCCTGCTGGGCATCGTCGAGGGGCTCACCGAGTTCCTGCCCGTCTCCAGCACCGGCCACCTGACGATCGCCGAGAAGCTCCTGGGGCTCGAGGTCGACGACCCGGCGGTGACGGCCTTCACCGCGATCATCCAGCTCGGCGCCATCGTCGCCACGTTCCTCTACTTCTGGAAGGACATCGCCCGGCTGGCCGCGGCCTGGGGCCGGGGCCTGGTGTCCGCCCCCGCCAGGGAACACCACGACCACCGCTTCGCCTGGTACGTCATCGCCGGCTCGATCCCCGTGGGTGTGGTCGGCTTCGCGCTCAAGGACGTCATCGCCGGACCGCTGCGCAGCCTGTGGGTGGTGGCCGCCGGACTGATCGTGTGGAGCGCCGTGATGTACGTCGCCGAGGCGCGCGGCCGGCGCAAGTACACCGAGAAGGACCTGACCCTGCTCCCCGGCGTCTCGCGCTCCGGGGCCACGATCAGCGCCGGCCTGCTGCAGGACATCGACCGGGTGACCGCGACGCGGCTGTCGTTCTTCCTGGCGATCCCGGCTCTGACGGGGGCCGGGCTGTTCGAGCTCAAGGACGTCGACACCTCGGTCGTCGGCTGGGGGGAGCTGGGGGTGGGCACCCTGATCAGCTTCGTGGTGGCCTACGCCTCGATCGCCTGGCTGCTGCGCTTCGTCGCCCGGCACCCGATCACGGTGTTCGTCGGCTACCGCGTGGTCCTGGGGCTCGGCGTGATGGCGGCGCTCGTGGCGGGCTGGCTCTCGGCCACCTGAGGATCGCTCCCACGGGTCGGCCGCAGCCTGAGCCATTCGGACAGCTCGTCGGCGGCGATGGGTCGCGACAGGTAGTAGCCCTGGATGAAGTGGCATCGGGCCTCGACGAGATGGTCCAGGGTTCGCTGGTCCTCGACGCCTTCGGCGATCACCCCGAGGTCCAGGCTGCGCGCCAGCTCGATGACGGAGCGGACGATGGCGGCGGCCCCGGGGTCCCGGGTCATCGGGATGACGAAGGACTTGTCGATCTTGATCTTGCTCGCCGGGAGCTGCTGCAGGTACGCCAACGAGGAGTACCCGGTGCCGAAGTCGTCGATGGCGAAGCCGACCCCGGCGCGGGCCAGGTCGTCGATCAGCGGGATCATGTGCTCCGGGTCGGACATGATGCCCGTCTCGGTGACCTCGAGGGTCAGGGCCGCGGCCGGCACCCGGTGGCGGGCCAGCGCGTCCAGCACCTTCTGCGGCCAATCGAGGTCGCGCAGCACGAGCGGCGACAGGTTGACGGCGACGCCGAGGTCAAGGCCCTCCTCCCGCCAGCGGTGGACCTGGGCGAGGGCCGAGTCGAGCACCCCCCGCGTCAGGTCGTGCACCAGGCCGTTGCGCTCGGCGATGGCGATGAACTCCTCGGCCGGGATGCGGCCCAGGGTGGGGTGGGTCCACCGGGCCAGCGCCTCGGCAGCCACCACCCGCCCGTCCGAGCAGCGGGCGATCGGCTGGTAGTGCACCTGGATCTGTCCCGTCATCACCGCGGTGCGCAGTTCGCTGGCCAACTGCAGCCGCAGCTCGCTGTTCTCGTCCTTGGCCGGGTCGTAGAGCGCCGTCCCCGACTGGGTCCGCTTGGCCGCGTACATGGCCACGTCCGCGCGGCGCATCAGCACGCTCGGATCGGTCCCATGCTCGGGGAACAGGGCGATGCCCACGCTGGCGCCCACCTCGAGGGTGATCGCGTCGAGCTCGATCGGGCTGCCCACCGCCTTGTTGACGGCGGTGGCCAGCCCCAGGGCCTGCGAGGCGTTCACGGCCAGGTCCGTGAGCAGGATCGCGAACTCGTCGCCGCCGAGCCGGGAGACGATGCCGCAGTGGTCCACCAGGCCCCGCATCCGCTGGGCCACCTCGCAGAGCAGTAGGTCGCCGGCCTGGTGGCCGAGGGTGTCGTTGACCTCCTTGAACCGGTCCAGGTCCATGAGCAGCACCGCCGCGGGGCGCTGCGGCACCGCGGCGAGGGCGTCGTGCAGGCGCTGGGCGAACAGCACCCGGTTCGGCAGGCCGGTCAGCGAGTCGTGAGTGGCCTCGTGCTCGCGCGCGCTGACCTCCTCCCGCAGCTTGTCGATCAGCCGGCCGTTCTCCAGCGCGATGGCCGCCTGCGAGGCCAGCGTCGCGAACACCCGCACGTCCTCCTCGTCGAAGGTGCTCACCTCGCCGAGGCGGTCGCACAGGACGATCACCCCGGAGGTCCGGCCCCCCGCGATGAGCGGAGCGGCGATGCAGTCCTTGGCGTCGAGGGCCGCCAGCACGGCGCGCCCGTCCCCGGAGGTGGCCCGGGGGAGCAGCAGGGTGCCGCCGCGCTCCAGAACCCGCCCGCGGATCTCCTCCGGCAGCGGCGGATCATGGTCATCCGTCTCGGGGCGCGGGCCCTCGCCGTCCTCCGCGTCCGTGGCCTGTTGGAACAGCCAGGGACGCTGGTCACCGGGACGGTAGAGAGCGATGATGGAGCGCCGCGCCCGAAGGAGGCGGCGCGCCTCGTCCTGCACCCGTCGCAGGGTCTCCTCCGGTCGCTGCGGCCCGCTGATGATGCGCATGAACTGGTAGAGCATCTCCAGCCCGGAGTACCGGGCCCGGAGCCGGTTGTATCCCCGGTAACCGATCACCACGACGGCGATCACCGCGAGGTACGGCACCAGCGCCACCGGGGCCGCCCGCAGCAGGACCGCCGCGACGATCGCCAGGCAGGTGTTCCCGGCCGCGG
>CAYYCE010000164.1:0-6747 GCA_964469635.1 uncultured Kineosporiaceae bacterium | reverse complement strand
CTGCACGAGCACGACATGTGGGCGGCCGAGGGGCTGACCCACCGCTACCCCACCAAGGTCCTTGCCGAGCTGCTGTCCACCTGCCCCCAGTACTGCGGGCACTGCACCCGGATGGACCTGGTGGGCAACTCCACCCCGCAGGTGGACAAGCTGCGGTTCGATCTGAAGCCGGCCGACCGACTCGAGGGCATGATCGACTACCTGCGGCGCTCACCGCAGGTGCGCGACGTCGTGGTCTCCGGCGGCGACGTGGCCAACCTGCCGTGGCGCAACCTCGAGGCGTTCGTGCTGCGGTTGCTCGAGATCGAGAGCATCCGCGACATCCGGTTGGCCACCAAGGCGTTGATGGGTCTGCCCCAGCACTGGCTGCAGCACGACGTGGTCGAGGGCATGGGCCGCCTCGCGGGTCTGGCCCGTGCGCGCGGCGTCAGCCTGGCGGTGCACACCCATGTCAACGCCGCCGCCTCGGTCACCCCCCTGGTGGCCGAGGCCGCCGCGGCGATGCTGGCCGCCGGCGTGCGCGACGTGCGCAACCAGGGCGTCCTGATGCGCGGGGTCAACGACGGCGTCGCCCCTCTGCTGGACCTGAGCTTCGCGCTGCTCGACGGGGCGATGATCACGCCCTACTACCTCTACATGTGCGACATGATCCCCAACAGTGAGCACTGGCGGGTGAGCCTGGGCCGGGCGCAGGCGCTGCAGCACGGGATCATGGGCTACCTGCCGGGGTTCGCCACCCCGCGGATCGTCTGCGACGTCCCGTTCGTGGGCAAGCGCTGGGTGCATCAGGCCCACTCCTACGACCCGGTCCTGGGGATCTCGCAGTGGACCAAGAACTACCGCACCTCGCTCGAGTCAGAGGCCGCCGAGGCGCTGAGCCGGACCCACCCCTACTACGACCCGATCGACACCCTGCCCGCCGAGGGCCGTCGTTGGTGGCAGGAGCGGCATCGGGCGTTCTGACCTGGCCAGGACACCCGGGGGATTGCGATGATCGGATGTCATGACGGAACAGTGGACCTTCGACGGCGAGCCACCGGTCATCGATCGGGCCGGTGAGGTCACTCTGGTCGAGGGGTCCACGTTCTGCATCGGGGCCGCCACCGGCGATCTTCTGCCCGGCGCCGTCCACGGGCTGTTCGTGCGCGACACGCGGATCCTGTCCCGCTGGGAGCTGCGGATCGACGGGCATCCGCTGGTGGCACTCAAGGTCGAGCGTCCGGATCCGTTCTCGGCGCTGTTCCTGGCCCGCACTCCGCCACGGCCGGGTCGGGCCGACAGCACGGTGTTGGTGCACCGGCGCCGGGACGTCGGCGACGGCATGCGGGAGACCCTGGTCGTGGAGAACCTCGCCGGCGAGGCCGTCGGGTGCACGGTGACCCTGCTGCTCGACACCGACTTCGCGGATCTGTTCGAGGTCAAGGAGAACCGCATGGCTTCGCGGGCCGGGCGGGTCGCGGTCCAGACGGCCGACGGGTACGTGGCCGAGTACCGGTGGATGGACTGGTCGCGCGGGGTCCGGGTCGTCGCCGACCCGCCGGCGCGCTACAAGGCGGGCGAGCTGAGCTTCCAGGTCGTGGTGCCGCCCCGGGGTCGCTGGGAGACCTGCCTGCAGGTGCAGGCGATCCTGGACGACGTGCCGGTCGCCGGCCGCCACCAGTGCGGCGAGTCGCCGGACGCCGGCCACTCGCAGCGGCAGCTGGCCGAGTGGCGGCGGCGGACGCCGGCCGTCCGGAGCGTCCGCCCCGGCCTGGTGGCCACGCTGCGCCGCAGCGAGGAGGACCTCGGGGTGCTGCGGCTGTTCGATCCCGACCATCCGGGGCGCGTCGCCGTCGCCGCCGGGGCACCGTGGTTCATGTCGCTGTTCGGGCGGGACAGCCTGATCTCCGCGTGGATGGCGCTCCTGATCGACCCGTCGCTGGCCATCGGCACGCTGCAGACCCTGGCGGCCGCGCAGGGCAAGGTGCACGACCCGATGACCGAGGAGCAGCCGGGCCGGATCATGCACGAGCGGCGGGCCGGCATGGCCACCGAGCTGATGCTCGGCGGCACGCAGACCTATTACGGCACCGCCGACGCCACCCCGTTGTTCGTGATGCTGGTGGAGCAGGCCTGGCGCTGGGGCGCCGACCGGGCCGACGTGGCCGCCCTGCTCCCCCACGTCGAGCGTGCCCTGGCGTGGCTGGTCGAGGACGGCGACCGGGACGGCGACGGGTTCGTCGAGTACCTGCGCGCGACCGACCGGGGGTTGGCGAACCAGGGCTGGAA
This sequence comes from uncultured Kineosporiaceae bacterium, assembly GCA_964469635.1. Classification (GTDB taxonomy): domain Bacteria; phylum Actinomycetota; class Actinomycetes; order Actinomycetales; family Kineosporiaceae; genus JADJPO01. The sequence goes on along the minus strand of CAYYCE010000164.1, from coordinate 4,479 downwards.
GGACTCCTGGGACGGGATCAACTTCGCCTCGGGCCGGCTCGCCTCCGGACCCATCGCGCTGTGCGAGGTCCAGGGGTACGCCTACGCGGCGTTCCAGGCCGGTGCGGCCCTGGCCCGGGCGTTCGGTGAGGTCTCGGCGGCCCAGGCCTGGCAGGAGCGGGCGGACAAGCTGCAGTCGGCTTTCAACGAGGCGTTCTGGCTGCCCGACGAGGGCTACTACGCGATCGCCCTGGACGGCGAGAAGCGCCCGGTGGACGCCCTCGCCTCGAACATGGCCCACTGCCTGTGGACGGGCATCGTGGATGCCGCCCACGCGCCCTCCGTGGTCGGCCACCTGATGTCGCCGACGATGTTCACCGGATGGGGACTGCGGACCCTGGGCTCGACCATGGGGGCCTACAACCCGATGTCGTACCACAACGGGTCGGTGTGGCCGCACGACACGGCGATCGCGGTCGCGGGCATGCTCAGGTACGGCTTCGTCGAGGCCGCCCAGCGGACGGCGACCGCCCTGACGGATGCCGCCGAGGCGTTCGGCGGCCGGCTGCCGGAGTTGTTCTGCGGCTTCGACCGCGGCGACTTCTCCGGCCCGGTGGCCTACCCCACCTCGTGCTCACCGCAGGCCTGGGCGGCGGCGACGCCGTGGTTCCTGCTGCGCAGCCTGCTGCAGCTGGAGCCCGATCTGCCGGCCGGCCGGCTCGAACTCGCCCCGGTGCTGCCGCCGACCTGGCGGCCGGCGGAGCTGACGGACATGTGCCTGGGTGACGGTCAGCTGTCGCTGACCGTCACCCGGGAGGGGGACTGCGGGGTGACCGAGGCCCCCGACGGACTCATAGTGCAACTGGCTCCTGCGGCAGCGCGGAACGGAGCGGGGCGCCCAGCACACTGACGCGACGCTCCGAGCGCCGGCGGTCGACCTGGACCGGCATCCGTTGGGCCTCGATCAGCCGGCGGTAGAGGCGGATGTGGTCCTCGACCATGCGGGCCATGCCGAACCGGGTGACGGCGGCCTCGCGGCAGGCGGCCCGATCGATCTCGTCGCGCCGCCCGACGGCCTCGACGAGGCCGGTCACGGTATCGGCCAGGAAGCCGGTGCGGCCGTGCTCGACGATCTCCTGGGCGGCCCCGTGGGGACGGGCGACCACCGGCGTGCCGCACGCCAACGCCTCGGCCATGACCAGCCCGAACGGCTCGGGCCATCCGATCGGGTTGATCAGCGCCTCGGCGCGCCCTACCAGGTCGACCCGGACCTGCTCGTCCGGCTCGTACAGGATGGTGACGTCCTCCCCGAGCAGGGGCTCGACGCTGGCGGCGAAGTACTCGCGCTCGGGGTCCTCGCGCATCTTCACCATCATCACCAGCGGTAGACCCGCCTCGCGGGCCACCTCGATGGCCAGGTGGACGCCCTTGTCGGGATTCATCCGACCGACGAAGGCCAGGTAGCCCCCGCCGCCGGGGCCGGGGACGTGGCGATCGGTGTTGATGCCGTGGGGGATCACACCGGCGACCGGGATCTCCGGCGCGCTGGCCCGCTGCGGGTGGGAGATGCACACCAGGTGGGCGCGCTCGGGCAGGCGGGAGTACAGCCGCCGGGCCTTGGCGTCGAACGGGCCGTGCATCGTGGTGACCACGGGGACGTCGGGCGGCGCCGCGAGACTGCCCAGCAGCGGCCCGACCGACGTGTGGTCGTGGATCACGTCCACGTCGGTCAGGGCCCGGTAGGCGGCCTCCACGTGCACGCTCTCGTGGATCGAGTCGCCGATGGGTACGACGCCCTCGGCGAACAGCCAGGAGCGGGTCACCGGGCAGGTCGATTGACCCACCGTGAACAGCTCCACGTCGTGGCCGACGGCCCGCAGGCCGCGAGCCAGATTGTCGATCACGGCCTCGCTGCCGCCGTAACGTGGCGGGGGAACCGGAATCCACGGGCCGGCGATCATGCCGATACGCACTGTCCTCGTCTCCTCGCTGCCCCGGGCCGCCTCCGGCGACCCGTCCGTGCTGCGATGCGGAACCTGTCATCGCAGTTGCACTCCCGGCGCTTCGCTGACACAGCCGATCCGTCGAAACCATGTCAACACCGGGTGATGTCAGCGCTCATCGAAGACCTTTTGTCCCGGTCCTTCCCGAAAGAGACCCTAAAGAGAGGATCAAGGCGCATCGGAACGTTCCGGGCCAGCTTCGGTGGGCAATACGCCGTGGAGCTTAGCGTAGTTAAGTGATTACGTAACGTATTCGAAACCTGTTGGCGAGTTCGCTCGAACCGACCAGCAGAACGGCCACGCTGGACGCGGCCAGACAGCCGAGCGGATAGACCACGACCGTCCAGCGCTGCGCCGGCACCAGCTCGGCGGGCGCGGTGAGCAGTGTCGGCGCCACCGCCAGCAGCACCGCCGGTACCGCGCATCCCATGGCCCGCCACCACCGGGCGCTGGCCGGCAACCGGGAGGAGGCCACCAGGGCGGAGCTGACGGTCATCCCGGCCACGACCGCCTGGAGCGCTGCGGCCTCCCAGGCCGAGCCCGGGTCGAAGGAGGTCGGCCAGTAGTGGGAGGCCGCCGCCAGAGCGCCGACGCAGGCGACGGCCGGCACCACGCTGGGCGGACCGAGCACGGACCTGATGCCGTCGGCCGCGATCAGTGCCGCCAGGGCGCCGACGGAGGGATAGGCCAGCATGAGCCATCCGGTCACGAGGTCGGGCGGTGAGCCGGCGAGGTGACCCCGGACGGCGGCGATCCCCTGGAGCAGGATCGGCACCAGCACCACCAGCGCCGGGACGACGGCCGCGGCCAGGGCCCGGTCGGCGGCCCGCAGCGCGCCTCCCTGGGACAGCACCGCCACCACGAGCAGGGCGACCGTCAACGCGTGGCGCAGGGCGTCCTGCGGTCGGGGCGTCTGCAGCGCGGCCAGCAGCGCGGCCTGGTAGGCGTAGGTGCTGACGGCGACCGCGAGGGTGCCGACCACGACGATCAGCGGATAGGAGCGGTGCCGGAACCGGCCGCGGTGCCTGCGCCGTCCCGCCCCGGCGCGCCGTTCGCGCCTGGTCATCGCCTGCGGGTACTCCATGAGGGTGGTCCTCGTCGCGCGGGACCACGACCTTTAGCCCTTGACTACCCGCCAGTAGTGCCCGCGGGGATCATCCGCCGACGGTCGGCAGCGGCCGCGCCTCGAAGGGCGTCGAGAGCACGATCGTGGTCCGGGTCGACACACACCCCTCGTGCCGGATCCGGGCCAGCAGACCCTCCAGGCTTCCGGGGGTGGCCACCCGGACCTTGAGCAGGTAGTTCTCATCACCGGCGACGGAATGGCACGCCTCGATCTCCGGCAGTGAGGCGAGGCGCTCGGGGACATCGTCCGGGTCGGCCTGGTCCAACGGGGTCACCGATACGAATGCGGTCAGCGGCAGCCCCAGCGCCTCGGGATCGACGACGGCCGCGTAGCCGCGGATCACGCCGCGCTGCTCGAGCCGGCGCACCCGTTGGTGGACCGCCGAGGTGGACAGGCCGGTGGCCTTGCCCAGATCGGTGAAACTCATCCGGCCATCCTGGGACAGCAGTCGAACGATCTGCCGGTCGATCTCCTCCACACCGAAAGGCTACGGCACGGCCGGTCCCCGGCACCGACCGATCGTGACACCATCGGGCCGGTGGAGCACTCCTTGATGCTGGTGGACGCGGCCTCGCTGTACTTCCGGGCGTTCTTCGGGGTGAAGGAGTCGATCACCGCGCCCGACGGCACCCCCGTGAACGCCGTCCGGGGCTTCCTGGACATGGTGGCGACCCTCGTCTCCCGACGACGTCCCGCCCGGCTGGTGGCCTGCTGGGACGACGACTGGCGGCCGGCGTTCCGGGTGGCCGCGATCGGTTCCTACAAGGCCCACCGGCTGGCCGCCGTCCAGGGACCGCCCGGGTCGGTGGACGTCGAGCAGACCCCCGCCGAACTCGTCGTCCAGGTGCCGGTGATCGTCGAGGCGCTCGAGGCACTGGGCATCGCCCGCCTCGGCGGCGCCGGGCTCGAGGCGGATGACGTCATCGGGACCCTGGCCACCCGCGACGTCGAACGGTCCCGCGCCGGGGACGCGGCGGCCGACGTCGAGGTGGTCACCGGCGACCGGGACCTGTTCCAACTCGTCGACGACGCCGCGGCCGTGCGCGTGCTCTACACGGGCAGGGGGGTGCGCAACCTGGAGGTGGTCGACCAGGCCGCCCTGACCGCCCGGTACGGCGTGGGTTCGGGCCCGGACTACGCCGTGATGGCGGCGCTGCGCGGCGACCCGAGCGACGGCCTGCCCGGGGTGAGCGGGGTCGGCGAGAAGACCGCGGCGTCGCTCGTCTCGCGCTTCGGCGACCTGGCCGGCATCCGGGCGGCGGCCGAGGACCCCGGCAGCGATCTGGCGCCCGGGCTGCGGCGCCGGTTGATCGAGGCCGGCGACTACCTCGACGTGGCGATGACGGTGGTCGAGGTGGTGCGGGATGCCCC
>CAYYCE010000163.1:0-6752 GCA_964469635.1 uncultured Kineosporiaceae bacterium | reverse complement strand
TCGAGGTGCACCTGGACAATTTCGATGGACCCTTCGACCTGCTGCTCGGGCTCATCGCCAAGCACAAGCTGGACGTCACCGAGATCGCCCTGGCCGAGGTCACCGACGAGTTCGTGGCCTGGATCCGGGGGCGTGGCTCCGACTGGGACCTGGGCGAGGCGAGCGAGTTCCTGCTGGTGGCCGCCACGCTGCTGGATCTCAAGGCGGCCCGGCTCCTGCCCGCGGCAGAGGTGGAGGACGACGAGGACCTGGCGCTGCTCGAGGCCCGCGACCTGCTGTTCGCCCGACTGCTGCAGTACCGGGCGTTCAAGGAGGTGGCGGCCACCCTCGCACAGCGGATGGCCGTCGAATCGACCCGTCACCCCCGCACGGCGCTGATCGAGCCGCAGTTCGCCCGGCTGCTGCCCGAACTGGTGCTGGGCATCACCCCCGACCAGCTCGCGGCCATCGCCGCCAAGGCGCTCCAACCGAAGCCGGTGCCCACGGTCGGCCTGGAGCACCTGCACGCGCCGCCGGTGAGCGTCCGCGAGCAGGCCATCGTCATCCTGGACCGGCTGCGGCGGCACACTTCCTGCAGCTTCCGCGCGTTGACCTCCGACGCCGACGGCACCCTGGTGGTGGTGGCTCGCTTCCTCGCGCTGCTGGAGCTGTTCCGCGAGGGTGTGGTGGCCTTCGACCAGGCCGCTCCGCTGGGCGAGCTGACCATCCGCTGGACCGGCGGCGATCACGACGACGTCGATCTCGAACGCGACTTCGACGACTACGACTACACCCAGGACGCCTCCAGGGCGGCCGACGACGGGGAGAGCACCTGATGACCGACACCTCGACGAGCGAGTCCACGCTGCCGGACGTCGTACCGGGCGTCGTGCCGGGCGTCGTGGCGGACCTCGAGGATCCACCCCTGCAGGTCGAACTCGACCTGGGCGCCATGCCCTCGGGGGCGCGGGGCGCGGTCGAGGCCGTGCTCATGGTGGTCGACGAACCGGTCACCGAGTCGGCGCTGGCGTCGGCGCTGGGCCTGACCACGGACAGCGTCGGCGTCCTGCTCGCCGACCTGGCCGACGACTACGACGCCGCCGGGCGAGGCTTCGAGCTGCGTCGGGTCGCCAGCGGCGTCATGAAGCTGCCGGTCTCGATCTGATGGCGGATCCACAGCCGCTCACACTACGCCCCCGCGGTGGAGCGGTTCATGCTGGACGGCCAGACCGCCCGGCTCACCCAGGCCGCCCTCGAGACGCTGGCGATCGTGGCCTACCGGCAACCGGTCAGCCGGGCCCGGGTCGGCGCCATCCGGGGCGTGAACGTGGACGCCGTGATGCGCACGCTGCTCACCCGCGGCCTGGTCGAGCAGGCCGGCAACGATCCCGAGACGGGCGCCGTCCTGTACCGGACCACCGTCTACTTCCTGCATCGCATCGGTCTCACCTCGGTCGAGGAACTGCCCGCCCTGGCCCCGTTCCTGCCCGAGGTCGACGCCCTCGACGAGATCGGCGTCGGGGGGACGGCATGAGGTCCACCGGGCCCCGCCGCGGCAGGCCGTCCGGCCCGCCGCCGTCCCGATCGCCCCGGGTGCGCAAGCCCCCGCCGAAGCCTCCGGTCGACGTCCACGACCCGGACGGCATCCGGCTCCAGAAGGTGCTCGCCCGGGCCGGTCTCGGCTCGCGGCGGGCCTGTGAGGCGCTCATCGTCGCCGGCCGGGTCGAGGTCGACGGACACATCGTCACCGAGCTCGGGGTCCGCGTCGACCCGCGCCGGGCCGTGGTCCATGTCGACGGGTTGCGGGTCCAGCTCGACGAGTCGCTGATCACGCTCGCGCTCAACAAGCCGCTCGGGGTGCTCTCGGCGATGAGCGATCCTCAGGGACGGCCCACGGTCGGCGATCTGGTGGCCGACCGTGAGGAGAGGTTGTTCCACGTCGGGCGGCTGGACGCCGACTCCGAGGGGCTCATCCTGCTCACCAACGACGGCGAGCTGGCCAACCGGCTCTCCCACCCGCGCTACCAGGTGCCCAAGACCTACCTGGTGGAGATCGCGGTCTCCGGCAGCGTCCCCCGCGACCTGGGACGGCGGCGGCTCGCCGGGATGGAGCTCGACGACGGCGTCGCCAGCGTCGACTCGTTCAAGGTCGTCGACGCCCGGCCGGGAAAGGCGCTGATCGAGCTGGTGCTGCACGACGGCCGCAACCGGATCATCCGCCGGTTGATGGACGCCGCCGGATTCCCGGTGCAGCAGCTGGTGCGCACCCAGATCGGCACGATCCGCCTCGGCGATCTGCGCTCGGGGCGTACCCGGGTGATCGGCGGCGCCGAACTGGGTTCGCTGATGGCCGCCGTCGACCTCTGAGCCACCCGGCCCCGCCGATCCGTCCGGGCCGGGGCGTGGAGGGAAACCGTAGGCTGGCGGCGTGAACACGGTTCGGATCGTCGGTACCGGCCTGCTCGGAACCTCGGTGGCGCTGGGACTCACCTCGCGTGCGGCCTCACCGGTCCGGGTGCTGCTGGCCGATCCGTCGCCGACCGCGCTCGCCCTGGCCCGCGACCTGGGTGCGGGCGAGATCGACCCCGGCGACACCGAGCCGGACCTCGTGATCGTGGCCAGCCCGCCGGACGTCGCGGCGCAGGTCGTCCTGGCCGAGCTGGCGGCCCATCCGTGCGCCACGGTCACCGACGTGGCCAGCGTCAAGGCCGGCGTGCTGGACGCCGTGGTCGTCGGCGGCGGTGACATCGCCCGATACGTCGGCGGTCACCCGATGGCCGGGCGCGAGCGCAGCGGGGCCGTCGCGGCCCGGGGCGACCTGTTCCTCGGCCGGCCGTGGGTGATCTGCCCGACGCCCAAGAACGACACCGGGCGCGTCGAGGCGGTGCGGGCGCTGGCCGCCACGCTCGGCGCGGCGGTGGTGAGCATGTCGCCGGCCGAGCACGACGAGGCGGTGGCGTTGATCTCTCACGTCCCGCAGGTCGCGGCGAGTCTGGTCGCCGCCCGGCTGCGGGAGGCCTCGGACGAGGCGCTGGCGATGGCCGGGCAGGGACTGCGCGACGTGACCCGGATCGCCGGCAGCGACCCCACCCTGTGGGCGCAGATCCTGGCGGGCAACGCGGCACCGGTCGCCGAGGCTCTGCGGGCCCTGCGCCGGGATCTGGACGGTGTGCTGACGGCCCTCGAGGCCCTGGCCGCCGAACAGCCGGGCGGGGCGGCGCACGGCGCCCGGGCCGAGGTGGCCCGCTCGGTGGCCGCGGGCAACGCCGGCCGCGACCGGCTGCCCGGCAAGCACGGCGCCCGGCCGACCGCCTACGCCGTGGTCACCGTGGTGGTGCCGGACCAGCCGGGGGCGCTGGCCCGGCTGTTCAACGACATCGGCGACTTCGGCGTCAACGTCGAGGAGTTGGCGCTCGAACACGCCCCCGGGCGGGCGGTCGGCCTGCTCGAGGTCAGCGTGCTGCCCGCCGTCCACGAGCACCTGGAGGCCTCGCTGACCTCGCGGGGTTGGCAGGTCGTCCTGTAGATGGGGTTCACCCGCGCCCAGCTCGAGGCCCACCGGAACCGCACCGTCGACGACCTGCTGCCGCAGCGGTTGCGGTTGCTGTTCGTCGGCATCAATCCCGGCCTGTGGACGGCGGCGGCCAACGCCCACTTCGCCCGTCCCGGCAACCGGTTCTACCCCGCGCTGGCCAGGGCCGGGATCATCGATCACGCCTTCGACGTGGCGGACGGGATGTCCGAGGCCGACCGGAACCAGCTTCTGGCGGCGGGGATCGGGATCACCAATCTGTCGCCCCGGGCGACCGCCCGGGCGAACGAGTTGGACGACGACGAGCTGCGCGCCGGGGCGGTGCGGCTGCGGGAGTTGGTGCGCGAGCGCCGTCCGCGGGTCGTGGCGGTCGCCGGGATCACCGCCTACCGGACGGCGTTCGCCGACCGCCGGGCGCGGCCCGGCCGCCGGGACGGCGACCTCGAGGGCGCGGCGCTGTTCGTCGTCCCGAACCCGAGCGGGCTCAACGCGCACGCGCGCCTGGAGGACCTGGCCGAGGCCTACGCGGAGGCGGCGCGGGCGGCCGGGGTCCCCGCGGCATCCCCGCGCCAGGCCGCTGCGCGATGACGGACTTCAGGCTGCGCGACATCGCCGTCCCGGCCTACGGACCGTCGATGCTCGCGGCGATCGGCTACGGCGCCACGCTGCCGATGCTGCCGTTGCTCGCCCGCGACCTGGGGGCCAGCGTCCACGTCGCCGCTCTGGTCATCGGCATAGCCGGTTTGGGACCGCTTCTGGCGTCCATGCCGGTCGGCGTCGTGGTGGACCGGATCGGCGAACGCCGCACCCTGGTGCTCGCCGGGATCGTGGACGGCGCCGCCATGCTCGCCATCGGGCTCGCCCGCTCGCTGCCCGAGTTCGTCGCCTCCGTGCTGGTCAGCAACGTGGCCTGGACGGCGTTCCTGCTGGCCCGGCAGGGGTACATGATCGACGCGGTGCCGGCGCGGCTGCGGGCCAGGGCACTGTCGACGCTCGGTGGCACGCACCGGATCGGCGTGTTCGTCGGGCCGCTGCTGGGCGCCCTGCTCATCGCTCGGTGGGGCCTGAGGTCGGCCTTCGTGCTGGCGGCCCTCACCTCGCTGGCCGCGGCCGCGCTCGCGCTGACGATGCCGGACCTGTCGGCGCCGGCGCGCACGGCCGCCGGCGGGCCGTCGCTGCGGGCCGTCGTCGCCGCCCACCGCGGGGTCCTGCTCACTCTGGGCACGTCGGTGGTCGTCATCTCGGGGACCCGAGCCGTCCGGGCCACCCTGTTGCCGCTGTGGGCCGAGCACGCCGGGCTGAACGCCGAGACGATCTCGCTCATCGTCGGGGTGTCGGTCGGGATCGAGATCGTGTTGTTCTATCCGGCGGGCTGGATCATGGACCACCACGGCCGGTTCTGGGTGGCGGTCTCGTGCGTGGCGGTCATGGCGGTCGGCTTCGCGTTGTTGCCGCTGGCGAGCACGGCGATGCCGCTGCTCGCCGTCGCCGCGGTGATGGGAGTCGGCAACGGACTGGGGTCCGGCATCGTGATGACGATCGGCGCGGACGTGGCACCCGAGCGCGGGCGTTCGCAGTTCCTGGGCGCCTGGCGCACCTGCGGGGAGTTGGGGCAGGTGGCCGGGCCGGCGGTGCTGGCGGGGCTGGCGGCCGCCCTCCCGTTGGCCGGAGCGGCGGTGCTCGCGGGCGCGGTGTCCATGGCCGGTGCCGGCTGGGTCGGGTACTGGGTGCGCCGCTCGATGCCGGTGGCTTCGCGAAAGCGGATAGTCTGAGGCGCCGTTCCTTCCAGGGCACGAGCCTTCAGGGTCAGACGGAGGTCGAGGGTGGTTGTCGAGTCCGGCACGGATCGCCGGGGCGCGCTCGTCGTCGCCGTCGACGGACCCTCGGGATCGGGCAAGTCGAGCGTTTCACGCGAGGTTGCGCGCCGCCTCGGGGCGCTCTACCTCGACACCGGGGCGATGTACCGGGCGGTGACCTGGTCGGCGATGGCGGACGGGCTGGACCTCGGGGACGCTCCCGGCGCGCGGGCGGCGGTGGCCGAGCACGCCCGGGCCCTCGACCTGGAGATCTCCACCGACCCCGACCTGCCGCTGGTCGCGGTCGACGGGACCGAGGTGACGACGACGATCCGCGAGCACCGGATCTCGGAGGCGGTCAGCGCGGTGGCGACCAACCTGGAGGTTCGGGCCGAGTTGCGCGCCCGGCAGCGGGCGATCATCGACTCGGCTCGGCAGGCGGGACGCGGCATCGTCGCCGAGGGGCGTGACATCACGACCGTGGTGGCCCCGGACGCCGACGTCCGGGTGTTGCTGACCGCAAGCGAGGAGGCCAGGTTGGTGCGGCGGGCGCTCGAGGTGCACGGCGACGACGGCGCCGAGGCGGTGGCCTCGATGCGCGACGTCGTGATCCGCCGCGACGCCGACGACGCCACCGTGTCCAGCTTCCAGTCCGCCGCCGAGGGGGTACTGGCGCTGGACTCCTCGGCGCTGACGTTCGAGCAGACGGTGCGGGCGTTGCTCGGGGCGTGCGAGAGCGTGGCAGTGCGATGAGTGAGCCGGACGTCTCGCGAGTGCTGCTCTCGGGACTCGAGGACTACGACCTGTCGGAGGAGGACCGCGCGCTCCTGTCCGGGGGCGGGCCCGACGTCGACGCGGACGGCGGGGCTTCGGCGCTGCCCGTGCTGGCGGTCGTGGGCCGACCGAACGTCGGCAAGTCCACCCTGGTGAACCGGATCCTGGGACGGCGTGAGGCCGTGGTCGAGGACGTGCCGGGGGTGACCCGGGACCGGGTGAGCTATCCGGCTGAGTGGGCCGGGCGGCGGTTCTCGGTGGTCGACACCGGTGGCTGGGAGCGTGACCTGCGGGGCATGGCCGCCCTGGTCGCCGAGCAGGCCGAGGTCGCGGTCGAGGTCGCGGACGCCGTCCTGTTCGTCGTCGACGCCACCGTTGGGGCCACCGACACCGACGAGGCGGTCGTGAAACTGTTGCGCCGCAGCGGGAAACCCGTGGTGCTGGCGGCGAACAAGGTGGACGACGTGCGCGGCGAGGCGGACGCGACCGCGCTGTGGAGCCTCGGGCTGGGGGAGCCGCATCCGGTCTCGGCGATCCACGGTCGCGGCAGCGGCGACCTGCTGGACGCCTGCCTGGCGGTGTTGCCGGAGGTCTCGGCCGTCGGCGAGCGGGATCAGGCGGGGCTGCGCCGGGTGGCGCTGCTCGGGCGCCCGAACGTGGTGAAGTCCAGC
>CAYYCE010000162.1:0-6753 GCA_964469635.1 uncultured Kineosporiaceae bacterium | reverse complement strand
GACCCGGGGACACGGTCCCTGCGGCGTTCACCCTAGCGTGTGGCCGTCGCGGTGCGGAGTCCCCTCTCCCTCTGAAACGCCGCGGGTGTCTCCCGCGACGCCGAGCGGTCGAACCAGGTCAGCCCCGCCATCGGGGTTCCGGGCAGTCCAGAGCCGCTTTCAACCTGGTCAGGTACCACTGCCGGGTGACGTCGACCACACCCAGCCCGGCCAGGTGCGGCGTTCGCCATTGCACGTCGAGCAGCCGCCGCTCGTCGCCGTCCGCCCGCAACAACTCCACCAATGCGACCAGGGCGACCTTCGAGGCGTCCCGGGTCCGGTGGAACATCGACTCCCCCGCGAACAGCCCGCCCACCGAGACGCCGTACAACCCGCCGACGAGCCGGTCGTCCTGCCAGCACTCGACGGAGTGGGCCACGCCCCGCACATGCAGCCGGCGGTAGGCCCGGGCCACCTCGGCGGTGATCCAGGCCCCCGGTCTGCCCGGGGCCGCGCAGCCCCGGACCACCTCACCGAACGCGGTGTCGACTCGGACCTCGAAGCGCCGGCGTGCCGCGCGCAGCGACCGTGAGACGTGCAGGCCCTCCAGCGGCAGCACCCCTCGCGGATCGGGTGACCACCAGCCCAGGGGCGGCCCGCCACGGCGTCCCAGACCCATCGGGAACAGCCCGTGGCGATAGGCCTCGATCAGGGTCTCGGGCTCCAGGTCCGCCCCCACGGCCACCAGGTCCTCGCCCGGGGTCGCGGTTGCGGCGATCTCGGCGAAGCGGTAGCCGTTGCCCCTGGGGCGATCAATCACGCAGGTGCCGCAGGTGGACGGCGACCTCGTCCGCCGCCGCCCGGCCGAAGGCCTCGGTGAACCGGGCCAGGGCCTGCGACCGCTTCAGCACGTACTCCTGGGTGCCGACGGTCTCGATCACGTGGGTGGCCAGCAGCGCACCCACCTGCGCGCAGCGCTCCCAGGACAGGTCCCAGGACAGCCCTGCGAGGAATCCGGCGCGGAACGCGTCCCCGACGCCGGTGGGGTCGGCGATCTGCCGGGCGGGCACGACCTCCACGTGGATCGGATCGGCGTCGGGGGCCTCGACCACGATCCCGCCCTTGCCGTGCGTGGTGATCCGAACCCCGACCCGCGCACGCACCTCATCGGCGTTCCACCCGGTCTTGCTGTGGATCAGCCCGGCCTCGTAGTCGTTGGTGAACAGGTAGGCGGCACCGTCGATCAGATCGCGCACCATCGGCCCATCGGACCAGGCGAGCTGCTGGGAGGGGTCGGCGGCGAACGGCAGCCCCCGCTGCCGGCACTCCCGGGTGTGACGGAGCATCGCCTCGGGGTCGTTCGGGCTGATCACCACCAGGTCCAGCGGCTGAGCCTCGTGGAGCGGGCCGAGCTCGATCTCCCGGGCCTCGGCCATCGCCCCGGCGTAGAACGAGGCGATCTGCGCCTGGTCCGAGTCGGTGGTGCAGATGAACCGCGCGGTGTGGGCGAGTTCGCTGGTGTGGACCGCCGAGCAGTCCACACCATGCCGCTCCAACCAGGACCGGTACTCGACGAAGTCCTCGCCCACCGCCCCGACCAGCACGGGGCGCAGCCCCAGACTCGCCAGCCCGAACGAGATGTTGGCGGCCACGCCGCCACGGCGGATCTGCAGGTTGTCCACCAGGAACGACAGCGCCACACGCTCGAGCTGCTCGGACAGCAGACTGTCGGAGAAGCGTCCCGAGAAGGCCATCAGGTGGTCGGTCGCGATGGAGCCGGTGACAGCGATGTGCACCGTCCGACCCTACTCGGGCGGGGGCGGACCGGGCCGACCGACGCGGATCAACGGAGTCGGATCGCCCCGGTCCGACCGGTGGAACGGATCAGCAGAAGCTGTCGCCGCAGGCGCAGCTGGCCTGGGCGCTGGGGTTGTCGATCGTGAAGCCCTGCTTCTGCAGCGTCTCGACGTAGTCGATGGTCGCGCCGACCAGCTTGTCCTTGCTGAACTCGTCGACGACCAACTCCATGCCGTCGAAGTCGCGCACCTGGTCGCCGTCCATCAGCTGGTCGTCGAAGGTGAGCTGGTAGGACAGACCACGGCAGCCGCCGGGGGCCACCTCGACCCGCAGCCGCAGATCGTCCCGGCCCTCCTTCTCACGCAGCGACTTGGCCATGGCCGCGGCCGTCGGGGTGAGCATCACGCTGTGTGTCGTGGTGTCGATCTGCTCGTTCTGGACGGTCATGTGATGCCTTTCGGTGACGAACTGGCTCGGAGCCACGCAGGAACAGGATAGGCAGGCCTAACCAGGATACGGCCTATGGGCGTCCTGGCCAGTCCTGGCCGGTCCTGGGTCGCGCACTCGGCCTATCAAGGCCATCAAGCGGGTGGCCGAGAGCAATGGAAGGCCCTGTCTGGGCGGACAGCTCCGCGCCGGGGCCCCGGGAGGTCGTGATGGAGTTCGTGCTGCGCCCGGGCATGCGCGTGATGCGCGCCATGGGCGTGGCCGGCAAGTTCGGTCTGATCGCCGTGCTGCTGCTGGTGCCGATGTGCACCAGCATCATCACCTCGTATCAGGAGGCCACCGGCCAGATCTCCCTCACCGCCCGGGAACGCGACGGGCTCCAGGTCGCCAGACCCCTGGTCCAACTGGTCATCGACCTCTCACAGACCCGCACCCTGGCGGTGCACCGACGCGACCCCGGTGACGGATGGCTGCGGCTGGTCCAGGAGGTGGACGAGGCCACGGCCCGGTACGCGGGCGACCTGGCGGTGGGCGGGGACTGGACGCGGGTGCGGACCATGGTGCAGGACGTCTACGCCGGCCACAGCCACGACGAACGCGCCGAGCTGGCATCCAGCGCCGCCCGGCAGGTGCAGCAGCTGATCAAGAAGGTCGGCGACGCCGCCAACCTGGTCCTCGACTCGCAACTGGACAGTCACTACCTGGTGTCGATGCTGGTCGACAGGCTTCCCCGACTGGTCGTGGCCGCCTCCGACGCCCAGGCGATCCGATCCCAGTCCACCGGCGATGAGATCGACACCCGGGCCCTCGGCGTCGCCGCGCAGGACTTCTCGGACGCAGCCCGGCGGCTGTCGCTCGACCTCACCACTGCGGTCACCGCCACCACCTGGCGGGGGCTGAGGGAGCAGGTCGGCACCGAGGCCTGGGCCCTGAGCACCGCCGTGTCGCAGTACTCCGCCGCGCTCGACGCCGCCGCCGAGGCGGGTCCGCGGGCCGAGCCACCGAGCAGCCTGGACACCGTCAACCTGACCTCCTCGGCCACCAGCCTCGCCACGGTGCTGGTCAGCGCCACCGATCTGCTGCTGGTGCAGCGGGCCGAGTCGCTGACGGCCAACCGGACGCGCCCGCTGTTGCTGACCCTGAGCGCCATGGCCGTGGTGTTCTACCTGCTCACCGCGATGTTCCGGGCCACCAGCCGGGACGTGCGAGCGGTCCTGTCCGACATCGTCGCCGTGACCGGCGGCGGGGTGTACCAGACACCGGCGCTGACCGGCTCGGACGAGTTCGCCCAGATGTCCCGCGCCGTGATCTTCACCCGCGACAAGCTCACCGCCCTGGTCGGAGCGCTGAAGTACCAGGCCACGCACGACGAGCTGACGTCCCTGGGGAACCGGAACCTGTTCACCGAGAAGATCGAGGAGTCGCTCAGCGAGGACCTGCCGCCCGGTACCACGATCGCCGTCCTGATGATCGACCTGGACGACTTCAAGGACATCAACGACAGCTTCGGCCACGACCTGGGCGACCGGCTGCTGCGGACCGTCGGCGCGAGGATCCACCGTTGCGTGCCCCGGCGCAGCGTCGTGGCCCGGCTGGGCAGCGACGAGTTCGCCGTCCTGGTGACCGACACCCGGATGACGGCCAGGCCCCAGGAACTGCTCGACCGGCTGGAGAGCACCCTGGCCCAGCCGATGGACATCGACGGCCGGCGGATGCGGGTGAGCACCGGGATCGGCCTCGCCCTGGCGAAGGTGACGGGGCCGGGCGGACCCGATACCCCGAACGTCACCGGCGCGGTAGAGCTGGTCCGCAACGCCGACGTCGCGCTGAGCTACGCCAAGGCCCGGGGCCGGGGTCACACCGCGCTGTTCGAATCCTCCATGCACGACCACACCAAGGCCCGGACCGAGCTGTCCGCCGACCTGGCCGGCGTGATCGAGCGGGGCGAGCTGCGCGTGGTCTACCAGCCGATCGTCGACCTGCGGGCGGGCATCCTCTACGGCGTCGAGGCGCTGATCCGCTGGGAGCACCCGGTCCGGGGGCTGGTGCCGCCGACGCTGTTCGTGCCGCTGGCCGAGGCCACCGGGCAGATCACCGAGATCGGGAAATGGGTGCTGCAGCAGTCCTGCGAACAACTCGCCAACTGGCAGCACGACTTCCCCGACGGCTACCTCGCGGTCGAGGTCAACCTGGCCACCGAACAGCTCGCGGACAAGAATCTGGTCTCCAGCGTGCTCGCCACCATCGAATCGACGGGGGCCGACGCCACCGCCCTGGTCCTGGAGATCACCGAGTCCTCCCTGGTCCGCGACGTCGAGAACGCGCTGCGCCAACTCGGCCAGCTCAACGCCCTCGGCGTCAAGATCGCCCTGGACGACTTCGGGACCGGCTACTCCTCGCTGAGCTACCTGCGCCGTCTGCCCGCCACCGTGCTCAAGATCGACAAGTCCTTCGTGGAGGACGAGACGGAGGAGGGGCAGGCCCTGCTGCGCGGCATCGTCGAACTGGGCACCGGGCAGGGACTGCAGATCGTGGCCGAGGGCATCGAGTCCTCCGAGCAGGCCGACCGGATGCGGGACTACGGCTGCCACCTGGGTCAGGGGCACATCTGGGCACCGGCGCTGGACGCCGACGAGATCACCGAGATCCTGCGACGCGGCGGCCGGATGCCCCGGCTCGGGACCGGGCCGAGCATCCCCCGGGCGCGAATCGTACCCGCGCCCCGATCACACGGCTGAACCGGCCAGGCCCGCCAGCAGCAGGGTCTCGGCGACGCAGGCTCGGGCGAAGGAATCCAGGTGCAACGACTCGTCGATGCCGTGAGCCCGCGTGTCGGGGTCCTCCACCCCCGTCACCAGCACCACGGCGTCCGGGTAGACCTGCTGCAGCGCCGCGATGAACGGGATCGATCCGCCGACGCCCATGTGCACCGCCGGCCGTCCCCAGGCCCGCTCCAGGGCCCAGCGCGCCAGGTCGTAGACCCCACCATCCACATCGCCGGCCCACGCCCGGCCCAGTTCGCCGAGGCGCACCTCGACCCGGGCACCCCACGGCGTCGCCGACCTCAGATGGTCGACCAGGGCCTCGAAGGCCGCCCGACCGTCCTGGCCCGGGGCGGTCCGCAGCGAGAACTTGGCCCGGGCCACCGGCTGGAGGGTGTTCGAGGACGTCGCGATCGGGGGGACGTCCATACCGATGACGGTCAGCGCCGGCCGGACCCACAGCCGCGAGGCCGGCGAACCCTCGCCGATCAGGCGGACGCCGTCGAGCACACCGGCGTCGGTGCGCAGGTCGGCCTCGGGATAGTCGACGTCGTCCACGTCACCGCGGATCAGACCCGGCACCGCGAGGGTGCCGCGGTCGTCCCACAGCGAGGCCAGCACCCGGATCAGCACCGTCACCGCATCGGGGACGGCGCCACCGAACATGCCCGAGTGCAGCGCGTGGTCCAGGGTGCGCACCTCGATCACCCCGTCGACCAGGCCCCGCAGACTCGTGGTCAGGGCGGGGACGTCGACGCGCCAGTTGCCCGAGTCCGCGACCACGATGACATCGGCGGCGAGCCGGTCCTGATAGGTGGCCAGGAACGTCTCGAAGGTCGGCGAACCGATCTCCTCCTCGCCCTCGACGAAAACCGTCACCCCGACCCCGAGCCCATCGCCGAGGGCCCGCAACGCCGCCAGGTGGACGGCGATCCCGGCCTTGTCGTCCGCGGCCCCCCGGGCGTAGAGCCGGCCGTCGCGCTCGGTGGGTTCGAACGGCGGGCTGATCCACGCCTCGGCCTCCCCCGGGGGCTGCACGTCGTGGTGGGCGTAGAGCAGCACCGTCGGCGCGCCCGGCGGGCCGGGCCGGCGGGCCACCACCGCGGGCGCACCCGGCCGCCCGGTGGCCGGGTCGTCCACCCGCAGGATCTCGACCCCGTCCATGCCCGCCGCCCGCAGCAACCCGGCCACCGCCTCGGCGCTGGCCCACACCGTGGCCGGGTCGAAGGCGGCGGCCGAGACGCTGGGGATCCGAACCAGGGCCTCGAGATCGGCCCGAACACCGGGCAGGGTCGCCGTCACGGCCCGGGCCAGCGCGTCCACGTCCACCGGCCGGGCCGACGGGGCGGGGGTCGCGGACGGTCCCACCCGGGGGGGAGGATCTGCGGTCATGGGGGCAACCTAGCCCCCGCGAGCCCGTAGGCTGGAACCCGTGTTCGGACGAGGCAAGAGCCAGGCCGCAGCCCACCCCGGCGACCGGGTCGAGACGGCCAAGCAGAGCGGCAAGGGACGACCGACCCCGACCCGGCGCCAGGCGGAGCAGCGCAACCGCCGTCCGCTGGTCGGGGGTTCGGCGCTGGCGCCGAACGCCAGCAGGGGCGAGCGCAAGGCGGCCCGCAAGGCCCGACGGGAGGTCGCGAGCGCCGAACGCCTGCGGCAGCGGCAGGCCATGCTCACCGGCGACGAGGCCAACCTGCCGGCGCGGGACCGCGGGCCGGCGCGACGGTGGACCCGCGACTACGTGGACGCCCGCCGCAACGTCGGCGAG
>CAYYCE010000161.1:0-6762 GCA_964469635.1 uncultured Kineosporiaceae bacterium | reverse complement strand
TCACACCGCACGGACACCTCGCGGCCCACGAGTTCGCCGGCCACGTCCGCCAGCCGCGACTCCAACTGCGCGTGCCTGACCAGGGGGACGGCGCACAGCACGGCCGCGACGGCCGGGAGGCCGACCGCGAACGCGGGGAACTGCCGGGGCCGGCCGAGGCCGTCCACCCGGGCGACGGCCCAGCGCAGAGTCACGACCAGGGCGACCATGCCCAGGGCGAGAGCCACTGTGAGCAACACAGGGGGCGCATCGGCACCTGTTCGGCCTAACTGAAGTCCCGATTTCCCCGGCACCCGCTCACGCCCGGCCACGCCCGCTCCGGATCGCCGCCGCGATCGTCGGGCCCGGCGGGGCGGGACCGACCCTGCGAGGTGGCGGGATCCGCCCTCCGGCGGCCGGTCAGCCGGCCGCGACTGCGGCCGCGGCGACCGGTTCGGCGAGGCCCTCCACGCCCCGCGGCCGGCCCGTCGCCGCCGCCCCGGCGGACGCCGTACAGGTCAGCGCGATCGCCAGCCACTGCAGCATCGAGAGCCGTTCGCCGAGGACGAGGAGCCCGGCAAGCGCGGCCCCGGCGGGTTCGAGGCTCATGAGCACGCCGAAGGTCGAGGTGGACAGCGAGCGCAGCGCGGCCATCTCCAGCCCGGCCGGCACCGCGGAGGACAGGATCCCGACCGCCGTCGCGGCGATCAGCACCCTCGGCTCGAGCAGGGCCGCACCGGCGGTCGCGATCCCCACCGGCAGCACCACGACGGCGGCGGCGACGAACGCGATCGCGAGCCCCTGGATGCCCGGCAGCACCGCGCCGACCCGCTGGCTGGCGAGGATGTACCCGGCCCAGCCGGCCCCGGCGAGTAGCGCGAGGCCGACTCCGAGCGGGTCGAGACTGCCGTCGAGCAGGGCGCGGCCGCCACCCGTGAGCAGGACGACGCCGCCGCCGGCGAGCAGCACCCACAGCACGTCGACGGCGCGACGGGACCCGAGGACCGCGACCGCGAGCGGGCCCGCGAACTCGACGGTGACCGCGACCCCCAGCGGGATCCGGGCGATCGCTGCGTAGAACGTGAGGTTGAGTCCCACCATGAGCAGCCCGAACCCCACGGCCATCGCGAGGTGCCGACGCGACATCGTGCGCACCGGGGCCCGGGTCACCAGGGCGAGGACGACGGCCGCGGTGGTGACCCGGACGGCGACCGTGCCGACCGTCCCGATCACGGGGAAGAGGTGCTTGGCGACGGCGGCGCCGACCTGGACGCTGGACACCGCCGCGACCACGCTGAGGGCTGGCCTGGCGGCGGGCACGGAGACGCTCATCCGACCACGGTGCGCCCTCGACCGGGGTCGGCGGAAATGCCGTCCCAGCGTGACTTATGCTCCACAGACATGAGCGTCGAACTGCGTCATCTGCGCGCCTTCGTGGCGATCGCGCGCGCAGGCAACATCACCCGGGCGGCCCGGGAGTTGTCGACCACGCAGCCGGCGCTGTCCCGGACCCTGCGGTCGTTGGAGGGCGCGGTCGGCGTCCGGCTGGTGGATCGCACGACGACGTCGCTGGCCCTCTCGCCCTCGGGACGGGCGATGCTGCCCCGCGCCGAGGCCGCGCTCGCCGCGGTGGAGGAGGCGCTGGACGTGGCCCGGCACGCGACCTGGCCGCTGCGGGTCGGCTATGCGTGGTCGGCGGCCGGGCTGCGGACGGCCCGGCTCGTGCGGAGCTGGAACGCCGCCCACCCCGAGGCGCCCGTCGAGTTCGTCCAGGTCGACGACCGGTACGCGGGGCTGGCCAGGGGGCTGGTCGACGTCGCCGTCCTGCGTGGCATCGAGGCGCCGGACGGCGCGGACTGCGCCGTCCTCGACTGCGAGGCCCGGGTCGCCGTGCTCGCCGCCGACCACCGGCTCGCGGCGGCGCCGTCCCTGGTCATGGCCGATCTCGCCGACGAGCGGCTGGTGGTCAACGAGGTCTTCGGAACGGTCACGCCGGCCCTGTGGCCGGAGCAGGCGCGGCCGCGGACCGGGACCCGGGTGCGGTCGATGGAGAGCTGGCTGCTGGCCATCGCCGTCGGCCAGGGCGTGGGTGTGAGCGCCGCGTCGACCGCGCAGATCCACGCCCGCCCGGACGTCGTCTACGTGCCGTTGCTGGACGCCCCGCCCATGGCCGTGACCATCGCCTGGCGTCGCCGCGACGGGCACGCCGCGCGCGAGGAGTTCGCCCGGACAGCGATCGAGGTGGTCGGCGGCGTCAACTCGTGATGTCCTTGCGGGCGAAGTGCCACCACGCCGCCGTCAGCAGCACCAGGGTGTACCCGAACGACCACAGCACCCCGCGTCCCATCGCCTCCCAACCGATCCGCGGCGCCAGCAGGTCCACCCATGCATAGGAGTAGTGCGTCGGCAGCACCACCCGGTAAGGGTCCAGCGCCGTCACGCTGTCGAGGATGTTCGAGACGATGACCAGCAGCACCGCCCCGCCGACGGCTCCCAGCGGCGCGTCGGTCCACACGCCCAGGGTGAACGCCAGCGCGGAGACCACCAGCAGGGTGAGCCCCAGATAGCAGACCACCAGCGCGATCCGGACGAACGCGTCCCACCCGCTCAACGTCGTCCCGAGCGGGGTGCGGATCGGGGCCCAGCCGAAGAACAGCCCACCGGCGAGGAAGGCCGTCGCCGGCAGCAGCACCAGCGCG
The DNA here is from genome assembly GCA_964469635.1 of uncultured Kineosporiaceae bacterium. GTDB lineage: Bacteria > Actinomycetota > Actinomycetes > Actinomycetales > Kineosporiaceae > JADJPO01. The sequence continues at coordinate 4,084 of CAYYCE010000161.1, read as the reverse complement.
AACCACGAGAAGCCGAGCGCCACGACGAGTTTGCGGCGCAGCAGCAGACCCCGGGGCACCGGGATGGTGAGCAGGTAGCGCAGGCTCGACCAGCTCGCCTCGCTGGCCACGGTGTCCCCGGCGAACAGGGCGAACACCACGACCAACAGGAATCCGGTGGCCGCGAACAAGGTGAACAGGGTGAAGTTGGCGGCACCGGCGGTGGCGGTCTGCACCAATGCCGGGGCGCGGGACCCGGGCCCGCCGTCGCCCAGTTCGAAGGCCGCCACGAGCACGAACGGCAGCACGAGGAGCAGGCCGAGGGTGATCTGGGTGCGGCGGCGGCGCAGTTGGCGGCGCACCTCGACCCGCAGCGGCAGCCTCGTCGAGGCCCGACGGGACGGCGGCGGCCCGGGCGCGGCGACGGCGGCCAGCCGGTCGTGGTGCCCGCGTTCAGGCATCGTGGCCCTCCTGCCCGACCAGGGCCAGGAAGGCGTCCTCGAGGCCTCGCCGGGCCGCCACCCGTTCGACGTCGAGACCCGCCTCGACCAGGGCCCGGACCAGGACCGAGCGCGGGGTGGCGACCAGCTCGAGCGACAGGCCGGACGGCGTGGCGCGCACCCGGCTCGCACCCGCCACCGCGGAGGCCACCGCCACGGCCCGCCGCAGGACGTCCTCGCTCTCGGCCCCGCCGAGGTCGACCAGCAGCGCCGTGTCCGACCCGACCAGCTCCCGCACCGCGCCCGAGGCCACCACCGAACCGGACTGCATCACCACGACGTGGGAACAGGTCTGCTCCACCTCGGCGAGCAGATGCGAGGAGACCACCACGGTGCGGCCGGTCTCGGCGTACCGGATCATGACCTCGCGCATCTCGCGGATCTGCGGCGGGTCCAGGCCGTTGGTGGGCTCGTCGAGCACCAGCAGGTCCGGCAGCCCGAGCATCGCCTGGGCGATGGCCAGCCGCTGCCGCATACCGTGGCTGTACGTGCGCACGGTGCGGTGGAGGTCATCGGCGAGCCCGGCCACCTCGAGGACCTCCTCCAGGCAGGCCTGTTCGCTGGGGCGGCCGGTGCTCGCCCAGTACAGCCTCAGGTTCTCCAACCCCGAGACGTGCGGCAGCAGACCCGGTCCCTCCACGAAGGCGCCGACGCGCGCCAGCACCGGGGCCCCAGGCCGCACCACGTGTCCGAAGACCCGGATCTCGCCCCGGGTGGGGCTGATCAGTCCGAGCACCATCCGCAGCACGGTCGTCTTGCCGGCCCCGTTGGGACCCAGCAGGCCGAGCACCCAACCCCGCTCGACCCGCAGCGAGGTCCCGGCGACCGCCCGGTAACCGTTGGCGAAGACCTTCTCGAGATCGGTCACCACGAGCGGGACGTCGGCCAGTTCGGCGGACGGCGGATCGGCCGCGATCCGGCGCCGGCGCCACAGCCCGGTGCCGGCGACCAGCAGGGTCGCGACCGACAGCGCGATCGCCCAGGGCAGCAGCCGGCGCAGGCCGCCGGAGTCCAGCACCGCCATCTCGAGGGCCGGCAGCTCGAGCTGGGGCGCGGCCAGGGCGACCCGGTAGGTGCGGGCGCCCGCCGGCAGTGCGTAGGCCTGATCGGTGGCCGAGACCACGAGCCGCAGCCGGTGTCCGGCGGCGACGTCGTGCACCACCGCGGGCACCTGGATCAGGGCCGCCACACCGGCCGGACCGATGCCGGTCAGCCGGACCGGGGCGACCAGGCCCGCCGGCAGTTCGGCGGTGTCGTAGGGCGAGACGTCCTGCCACGACACGAACAGGGTGGCCTCGGCGGTGCTCGACCACACCCGCAGCCGCACCCGACCGGCCCCGACGACGGGCATCGCGGCGGTCAGCGGCCGGGACTCGAACACGGCGCTCTGGCCCGGCAGAGCGGCGAGCGAGCCGCTCGGCGAACTCCCGGACAGGCCGCCGAGCCCGGGCAGGGTGGTCACCGCCGCCGGCCACCCGCCGGCCGGTGAGACGAGGGTCTGCTCGGGCCCGGTGAGCGGGATCGCCCGCCACGACACGGAGGGGGCGCCGGGGTCGATCCCGGGCGCCCCCGCGGCGACCCGCACGCTGGGGGCCGCGTCGCCGTCCACCGAGGAGATCGTCGAATCGGCGACGGTCGCCTCGAACCGGGTGTCGGCCCCGCCGATCCCCCGCAGGTAGTGGTCGAACCAGGCCGTCGTGAGCGCACGCAGCCGGTCGGTCTCCTCGACTCCCCCGTCGTGGCCGCCGCCGGACCACACCACCTTCACCGGGGTTCCGGTCGCGGCGATGCCGGCGGCGTTGGCGTCGCCCTCACCCAGCGGGAACAGCGAGTCCGCCTCGCCCTGCACCAGCAGCGTCGGGGCCGTGATGTCAGCGAGCACGCCCGACGGGCTCGACCGTTCGAGCAGCGCCATCAGGGAGGGGGTGGGGCGGCCGTCGCGGGCCAGGCTCAGGTAGTCCCGGCACAGCTCGGGGGCCAGCCGCCCGCACAGCGGATCCGGGCGGTCACCACTCCCGGCGGCGCCGGCGGCGCGGGCGGCGGACGCCCCGCCTCCGCCGGGTCCGAAGAACACCCCGGCCCAGGCCCGCTTGAACACCCCGCCGGCGGCATCGACCGGCGCCGGGGCGGCGGCCGGAACCGCCTGGGGATCAACGGGATCGGTGTCCGGCAGCACCGACTGCGGGACCAGGGCGCGGCGCAGGTCGTTCCAGGTGATCTGGGGCACGATCGCGTCCACGCGGGGATCGGTCCCGGCCAGCAGCAGGGCGAGGGCCCCGCCGTAGGAGGCGCCCGCGACCCCCAGCAGGGGATCGCCGTCCCGGGTCGCGACGTCCGGGCGGGATGCCAGGTAGTCGATCAGCAGGCGCGCGTCGGCGACCTCGTGGTCCGGCGAGTCCAGATGGATCAGCCCGCCGCTGGCGCCGAACCCCCGGGCCGTCCAGGTGAGCACGAGATAGCCGTGCCGGGCCAGGTCGCGCGCCTCGCCGTCCAGGTCGTGCTTGCTGCCGCCGTAGCCGTGGGCGAGCATCACCGCCGGCCATGGTCCGTTCCCGGTGCCGGGTGGGCGGTACACGCTCACGTCCAGCGTCACCGGGCTGGTGCCCTCGGGGGTGGCGGGCCGGGTCAGATCCGCCACCCGCACGGCGGGTTCGGACCGGCTGAGCACCACGCCGCCGGCGACGACCGCGATCGCGCCCGCCGCCAGCAGCGCCATGACCCGCCGCGGCAGCCGCATCTCAGCCCGCCGCGGGGCTGGCCGTGTCGGTGGCCGACGGGATGGTGGACCCGGTGTCCGTGGGTGAGGGCGCGCCGGACGTGGGCGAGGCCTGACCGCCGAACGTCTCGCTCGGTGAGGCGACGGCCGTGGGATCGGTGGCGGAGGGGGTCGCCTCGCTCGTCGGGAGCCCGTCGGACGGCGACGGGTCGGTGGAGCCGCCGCCGCCGAGGATCCGGCCCACGGTGGTCCCGCCCTCGGTGTCCGTCGTGGTGCCGGAGACGGGATGCCCGATCGCCTTCTCCAGCACGCTGATCGCGATCACGGCGACGAGGAACATCGCCACGGCCGCCGCGAGCATGGCACTCCACCGCATCCGCCCGGAGGTCCTCGAGATGGTCGGGGTCCCGGAGACGCCGGCGGAGGCCTCGGTGGCCCCCGCGGGGTCGGGTGTGACCGCCGGCACCGTGACCGTGGATCCCCCGGGGCTGATCAGCTCGGTGGATCCCATGGGGTCCTCGTCGATCTCGATCCTGGTCTCACCCGCCTCGGTCGTGACCGCGGTGGTGACGGCCGTCCGGCGTTGCTGGATCCGCTGCCGGGTGGTGCTCACGCCGGCCTGTGCGCGGTGCAGCGAGCGGGTGTAAAGAGTGCTGGCCACGGTGGAGATCACCGAGCCCATGGCAGCCCCGATGAGGGTCCCCGCGGTCCCCAGGCGGGAGGCGAGCAGCGCCGCGGTGACCGCGGCCATGGCCCCACCGGCGAGCTGGGGCGCCGTGAGCCCCATGAACGACGCGGGGCGGCGGTTCTCGGACATCGGCGCCTAGCCTGCCATGCGTGGCTGTGCGTGGCTGTGCGGTCCTTAATCGAAGAGGCGTTCGGCCTTGGC
>CAYYCE010000160.1:0-6784 GCA_964469635.1 uncultured Kineosporiaceae bacterium | reverse complement strand
GTCGGTGTCGATGGTGCGGGCCACGAACGTCGCCTCGGCGCCGAGGGCCAGCGAGACGGGGTTGAACGGCACGTCGACCGAACCGACCGGGGTCGACTTGGTGATCAGGCCGGGTTGGCTGGTCGGCGAGTACTGACCCTTGGTCAGCCCGTAGATCCGGTTGTTGAACAGCAGGACCGTGAGGTTCACGTTGCGGCGTAGGGCGTGGATCAGGTGGTTGCCGCCGATGCTCAGCGAGTCGCCGTCCCCGGTCACCACCCACACCGACAGGTCCGGGCGGGAGGTCGCCAAGCCCGTGGCCATCGTCAGCGCCCGGCCGTGGATCGAGTGCATGCCGTAGGTGTCCAGGTAGTACGGGAACCGCGAGGAGCAGCCGATCCCGCTGATGCACACGATGTTCTCCCGGGGCACCCCGAGGTCGGGCAGGAACGACTGCACCGCCGCAAGGATCGAGTAGTCCCCGCAGCCGGGGCACCAGCGGACCTCGGAATCGGAGGTGAAGTCCTTCTTGGTCAGGGTGTCCGTGAGCCCCAGAGAGGTCAGTGTCGGCACGAGGTCCAGCCCACGAGGGGTCGGGGCGCCGTTCGGGGCCGCCTCGGTCAGGTCGCTCATACGGTGCCCTCCTGGGCGAGCTTGGTGATCTCCTCGGCGATCTCGGCCGAGGTGAACGGCAGTCCGCGTACCCGGTTGTAGCCGACGGCGTCCACCAGGTAGCGCGCCCGCAGCAGCAGGGCGAGTTGGCCGAGGTTCATCTCGGGGACGAGGACCCGGCGGTAGCGGCGCAGCACCTCGCCGGTGTTCGCCGGGAACGGGTTGAGGTGGCGCAGGTGGGTGGTGGCCACCGACCCGCCGACGCCACGGACCTGCCTGGCCGCCGCCGAGATCGGACCGAACGTCGACCCCCAGCCCACCACGAGCACGTCGGCGTCGCCGTCCGGGTCGTCGACCTCGAGCGGCGGGACGGCGATGCCGTCGACCTTGGCCTGGCGCAGCCGCACCATCCGGTCGTGGTTGTCCGGGTCGTAGGAGATCTCGCCGGTGCCGTCGGCCTTCTCGATGCCACCGATGCGGTGTTCCAGGCGGGGGGTGCCGGGCACGGCCCACGGCCGGGCCAGGGTGTCGGGGTCGCGATTGTACGGCCGGAACACCGGGGTGCCGTCGTCGAGGACGTCGTTGGGCTCGGTGGCGAAGTCGACGTGCAGATCCGGCAGGGCGCCGATCTCGGGGACCCGCCAGGGTTCGGAGCCGTTGGCCAGGTACCCGTCGGACAGCAACAGCACCGGGGTGCGGTAGGTGGTGGCCATCCGCACCGCATCGAGGGCCGCGTCGAAGCAGTCGGCGGGGGATCGGGGCGCGATCACCGGCACCGGCGCCTCGCCGTTGCGGCCGAACATCGCCTGCAGCAGGTCGGCCTGCTCGGTCTTGGTGGGCAGCCCCGTGCTCGGGCCGCCGCGTTGGACGTCGACGACCACCATGGGCAGCTCGAGCGAGACCGCCAGGCCGATGGTCTCGCTCTTGAGCGCCAGACCGGGGCCCGACGTGGTCGTGACCCCGATCGCCCCGCCGTAGGCGGCGCCCAGGGCGGCCCCGGCCCCGGCGATCTCGTCCTCGGCCTGGATCGTGATCACGCCGAACCGCTTCAGCCGGGCCAGGGTGTGCAGGATGTCCGAGGCCGGGGTGATCGGGTACGAGCCGAGCACCAGCGGCAGGCCGGCCCGGTGGGCGGCGGCGGCCAGGCCGAACGCCAGCGCCGAGTTTCCGGTGATGTTGCGGTACAGCCCGGGCGCGGACGGCGTCGGCGCGACCTCGTAGGAGACCGCGAACACCTCCGTGGTCTCGCCGAATGCCCACCCGGCCCGGAAGGCGGCGAGGTTGGCGGCCAGCAGTTGCGGCCGGGCGCCGAACTTGTCCTCCAGGAACCGCTCGGTACTGGCCACCGGTCGGTGGTACAGCCAGGACAGCAGGCCGAGCGCGAACATGTTCTTGCTGCGCTCGGCCTCCTTGCGGGTCAGCGAGAACTCCGCCAACGCCCTGACCGTCATCGAGGTCAGCGGCAGCGCGTGCACCCGGAAGGAGTCCAGGCTGCCGTCCTCGAGCGGGTTCGCTGGATAGCCGACCTTGGACAGGTTCCGGGGGGTGAAGTCGTCGGCATTGGCGATCACCGTGGCGCCGCGCGAGAGGTCGGCGAGGTTCGCCTTGAGCGCGGCCGGGTTCATCGCGACCAGGACGTCGGGGGCGTCCCCGGGAGTGAGCACGTCGTGGTCGGCGAAGTGCAGTTGGAAGCTGGAGACCCCCGGCAGCGTGCCCTGCGGGGCACGGATCTCCGCCGGGAAGTTCGGCAGGGTGGCCAGGTCGTTGCCCAGAGCGGCCGTCTCGGCGGTGAAGCGGTCCCCCGTGAGCTGCATCCCGTCCCCGGAGTCACCCGCGAAACGGATCACGACTCGGGGGAGACGTTCCACGGATTTCGTCATGAAGTCTCTGATCCTGTCTGAGCATGGCGTGACGCAACGATCGTAGGCGCTTTACCTCAGTGAAACGTCACTGTCGCTGTTTTCGCCGTCGCGTGCGTCACACCACGGGCCGGTCCGCTCGTCCGTCCCGTGCTCCCGCCGACCCCTGGGACGGGGTCGCGGCTTCCCGACCGGCCAGGGCTCACAGCTCGCCCAGCGCCACCGACTCCGCAGTGGTCGGCAGCCGCGAGCGCAGGAGGAAGTGTGGGCGCTCCGCCGCCCCACCGGTCACCTCGGCCCCGTCACCTCGGCCCCGTCACCTCGCCCCGGCGGCGGGTGAGGGGCGGGCGAGTCGGACGACGGGTCGCAGCGCCCGCAGCGCGCCGTGGCCCGGGTGGCGCAGCACCCCCCACCACAGCCCGGCCCCGTAGGCGAGATCGTCGAGCCGGTGGGCGATCAGGTAGCTGGGCAGGTCCAGGTCGGCGTGCGTGCGGTGCCGGTCGGCAACGGCCTCGGCCAACGCCGCCACCAGCACCGCGCGGCGGGCTCGCGGCGAGAGGACCGACGCGGCCAGCGCCAGCGGCCAGTGGTGACGGGTCAGCATGGACGTCGTCTGCCACAGCGCCCCCACCGCGCCCCGGCCGGTCAACATGGCCGCCGCGGTCAGCGGCCGGCGGCTGTGGGCCAGCCGCCGACCGACCGCCACCGTCGTGATCGCCCACACACCGACGGCCACCGGGAGTGACCAGCGACGTTGCGCGAGCAGGGCCGCGGTCAAGACCGCCGTCCACCCGGACAGCACCATCGGCGCCACCGCCTCGCCGTGCCGAATGCCCAACGGCCCCGCCGAGGTTCCGTAGAACACCTTTCGCCGCAGCCATTCCCGGCCGTCGACGCGGTGCCTGTGACGCACCGCGGCGGCCGGCTCGTAGCGCACCCGCCACCCATTCGCGACCAGCCGCCACACCAGGTCGACGTCCTCGCCGGAGCGCAGCGCCGGGTCGAACCCCCCCGCACCCGTCAGGGCCTCACGGCGCACCACCAGACACGCCGACGGCAGGTAGGCGACCGGGCCGAGAGGACGGACGGCGTCCGGTTCGGTGCCCAGATCGAGCGAGGAGCGGGCGCGTTCGTACCGCTCCACGGTGCGTCGGGTCCACGAACGGCCCCGTCCTGGCCGACCGGGAACCGGGGCGGGATCGGCGGCCAGGATGCGCGGGGCCACCGCTGCCACCGCCGGGTCGTCGAAGTGGGGACACAGCCGCCTCAGCCACCCGGGCTCGGGCACGATGTCGCTGTCGCAGAACGCGATGAAGCGGGTTCGGGCGAGGGCGAGCCCGGTGTTGCGCGCGGCGGCGGGGCCGAGATTGCGCTCGTGACGGACCAGCCGGGCCCCGCGTCGGGCGGCCACCCGAGCGAGTGCGGCGGCGTCCGGTGAGCAGTCGTCCACGAGCACCACCGGCAGCCCGTCGGGCAGCGCGCCCAGCAGGGCGGCCACCTCGCCCTGGCGGCCGTGAGCGGGCACGACCACGGTCACCTCGTCCGCGAGGGCCTCGCCCACCGTCTCCGCGTCGAGGCAGGGGTCGGCGAACCCCCGGTCGAGCAGGAGCCGGGCCAGGGTCGCCGTCCGCGGGTCGTCCCCGACGCGCAGCCGGCCGTCCTCGCCCAGCAGGACCCTCGCCTGGGGGCGCAGGAACAGCGCCCCGCCCCGAGAGCCGCCGACCAGGGAGGCGCCGCCGTCGCAGCGATGGGTCCGGCGTGACAGGCGCACCGTGAACCCCGGCGGCAGCCGCTGGTCATCCGGCCCGGACATCGGCTCCGCCCAGGTCCACGGACGGCGTCGTGCTCGACACCGTGCCAAGGACATCGGCGACCATCGCCCGGAACAGGGCGCGGCCCTCGTCGGCGCTGCTTCCGGTCGGGTCCCCGAGGACACCGTTCGGACTGACCCGGCGGACCCCGTGGCGGCGCAGCACCGGCAGCAGGTCGGCGATCGGGGTGGGGCACCCGGCCTCGGCGGCGCCGGGGACCACCAGGTCCGGCGCCAGGAACAGCATCAGGCTGGTCTCGGTCCGTCCCGCGTGGGCGTCGCCGACCGGAGGCGGCGATGGGGCGGCCTGCGTCCAACCCACCGTGTGACCCTCCGCCCGCAGCCGGCCGGTGACGGCCCGCAGGGTGGGTCCGTTGCCGCCGTGCCCGTTGACCAGGACGATTCGCCCGGCCCAGGCCGCGGCCGAACGCACCACCTCGACCACGAGCATCGCCAGGGCCTCGTGGCCGATCGACAGGGTTCCCGGGAAATCCTGGTGTTCCCCGGAGGCCCCATAGGCCACGGCCGGGGCGACCAGCACCCGCTCGCCCCGGCGCCGCAGCAGCCCGGCGACGGCGCGGGCCACGAAGACGGCCACCAGCGTGTCGGTGCCCAACGGCAGATGCGGGCCGTGCTGCTCGGTCGACCCGACGGGAACCAGCAGCAGCGGGTGAGCGCCGTCAGCCTTCTCCACGGCGGTCCAGGTGCGGCGTGCCAGCTCGACGCCGTCCGGGTCGCTCTCGGCGCAGGTCATGGAGGGGGCACATGGGTCAGGGGACTGGTGTCGCAGGCCCGGTCAGGACGGCGGCGCAGCCGCGGGGAGGCCAGCTCGATCGGCGGGGACACCGGCTGGGGGGTCGGCCGGTTGCGCACCGGCCCGCCGTGCGAGTGGTCACCGGACGGCGTCGGCCGGGTGACCGGACCCCGTGCGGCCCGTCGCGCAAGCTCGGTCTCGCCGTGCCCCTTGACGCACTCCGGATCCGGCCCGTCCAGCGGCAGCCCCGTGAAGAACTTGGCCGCCATGCACCCCCCGTGGCAGGCGTCGAAGGCCGAGCAACGGGTGCAGGCCCCTCCGCTCTGCGGCGAGCGCAGTGCGGCGAACAACTCGGAGTCGCGCCAGACCGCCTCGAAGCCGCCGGGGGACCGGACCGAACCGGCCAGGAACTGCTCGTGGATGGCGAACGGACAGGCGTAGACGTCGCCGATCGGGTCGACCAGGCAGACCACCCGCCCGGCACCGCACAGGTTCAGCCCCGGCAACGCCCGGCCGTAGCCGGACAGGTGGAAGAAGGAGTCCCCGGTCAGCACGTTCTCACCGTTGGCGATCAGCCAGTCGTAGAGCCGGCGCTGTTGCTCCGGGAGCGGATGCAGCTGCGCCCAGACGTCGGCGCCGCGACCGGAGGGCCGAAGCCGGGTCAGCCGCAGCGTGGCGTCGAAGCGGTCGGCGATGGCGGCGAACTCGTCCAGCTGGTCGATGTTGTGCCGGGTGCAGACCACCGAGATCTTCGTCCCGTGCACTCCGGCGGCATGCAGGTTGTCGAGGGCGGTCAGCGCCGCCTCGTGGCTGCCCGAGCCCCGGATCGAGTCGTTGACCTCGGCGGTGGCACCGTCCATGGAGATCTGCACGTCCACGTAGTCGGTGGCCGCGAGCCTGCGGGCGCGCTCCGGGGTGATCCGGAAGCCGTTGGTGGAGAACTTGACGCCCACACGATGGGCCACCGCGTAGTCGAGCAGCTCCCAGAAGTCGCCTCGCGCGGTCGGCTCTCCACCGCCGATGTTGACGTAGAAGATCTGCATCCGTTCGAAGGTGTCGATCAGCCGCCGGCACTCCTCGGTGCTCAGCTCGCGGGGATCGCGCCGGCCCGAGGAGCTCAGGCAGTGCACGCAGGCCAGGTTGCAGGCGTAGGTGAGTTCCCAGGTCAGGCAGATCGGGGCATCGAGACCGAACTCGAACTGCTCCATCAGCGGACGTGGCTGTGCCGTGGCGGGCGCTGCGGCCCTGCGGCGGGGGGTGGTCTCGTTGATGGAGGTCAGGGTCACGGTGCTCTCCCGGGTGCCAGGACCGGCTGGTCGGGCGGACCGAGGATCAGTCCGGTCTCGGCGAGCCGGTGCAGTGCGCTGAGGTGGGCGGGACGCTGATCGGCTGGGATGTCGGCGGCGTCCAGCGCCTCGCCCACGGTCGTGGCCCCGCCCAGGCGACGGACGATGTCGACGAGGGCGACGGTCTTGAGGAAGGTGAGCCGCCGGCTGGCGAAGTCGTAGGCCAGGGCGCCGAACGGTTCCGGCCGCAGCGCCACCGAGGGACTCAGCCTCCAGATCTGGTTCTCGCGCATCGCACGGGCTCAGTACACGCCGCACATGCCGTCGATCGAGACCTCCTCGATCAGGCTCTCGGCGAGGTCCTCGCCGAGGGCCGGGGATTGTGCCTCGACGTCGTGGCCGGTGCGGTCCTCGGCGCCGGTGTGATCTGCGGGGATGGACGGGTTCTCGGGCACGGTGACCTCCGTTGAGGTGATCGAACGGC
>CAYYCE010000159.1:0-6796 GCA_964469635.1 uncultured Kineosporiaceae bacterium | reverse complement strand
CGCAGTGGATCTGCAGAGCCTCTACGTCAGGGCAGACCAGGCCTTGTACGAGGCAAAGCGATCAGGCCGTAACCGGGTCGGAATCTTGGCAGACGGCCCACCGGAGCCAGCCGCGGAGTGACGGTGCAGGGCAGCCGTTGCGCCCGGCGGGGCCACGCGCGGCGCGAGGGCCGGCGCTTCCCCTGCGCGGCGTTCCGCACAGATGCGGGCGAACGGCCCTTCTTCTTCCTTCGAGGAGGCCCCGGGCCTGACCGGTCGAAACCAGGTTCCGCCACCCGAGATGACTGTGAGACCGTCGGTCGGTCAGTCCGGACTTCCGAAGTCGTAGGCATAGTGCGGCTCTGCTGAGCGCGTTTGTGCTGGTCAGCGGGTTACAGGTGGTTCCGGACCTCGAAGACGTGTAGGCACACGAGTTTGGGCGTGTCACTCGACGTCGAGCACGGATGTGTGCTGTCGTGTAGGTATGTACCTGCGGCAGACCAAGCGGACCAACCGGGACGGGTCGGTGGTCGCCTACCTGCAGCTGGCGCACAACGAGCGGCACCCGGTCACCGGCGCGCCGACCGCGAAGGTGGTCCACAACTTCGGCCGGGTGGGACAGGCTCGACCGTGAGGCGCTGACCCGGCTGGTCGCCTCGATCTCCCGGTTCCTGTCCCCACAGCAGGCACACGAGGCCGCCGCGCGCGTCGGCGGCGAGGTGGAGGTCCTCGAGTCGAGGCGCTTGGGCGGGGCATGGGTGCTCGATGCGCTGTGGGAACGGCTCGGGATCGGCGTGGCGATCCGCCGCGTTGGGACCGGGCGGCGTCTGGATGGCGAGCAGGTCCAACGCAAGACACGGGCGGCCTGGGAGCGTGTCACCACGCAGTACCCCAGGCTCTTCGCCCATTGGGAGTGGGTCCGATACCCGCTGATGATCAAGATGACAGGAGCGGAGTGACGGGAGACTGTCACGCCGGGTTCTGTGGGAGCCCGGGGGTGCGATTCCCCCGGGCCACCCGACCCTGGCAGTCACCTCAGCTGTTTGGTGGACGAATTGGGGCTGTACGGCGGTTACCCGCGAGCTGCGTTGGCGGGAGGATCATCTCGGAGTTGAACTGCTCTCCACCGAAATATGCAGGTCTGTTACCAGCGGACTTCGAAGGTAAATAAGGGCAAACCCGATGCGAGTCGGGGACGCAAAGCCACGGGACCCACGCGGTCAGCCGGGCTACCCAAGCGGAAGAAGCACATCATGCGTAGATCCAGCGAGCTCATCGGCGTCCTCGCGGTGGCCGGCCGCACGCGGGCCCCGCGCCCCCTCGCCGCAGCCCCTGGCTCGCTGGCGTTCGGGCCCCGCCGAGCCTCGTCCTGCTGGGGATGGTCGGGCCGCTAGCAGACCCGGTGAGCCAGGGGGACTTGAACCAGAGGGATGCACACCTCAGCCCGGCGATCTAGCCCGGTCGAGCAGGATCTGACCGGACTTCCGCAGCTTGTAGGCAGTTTCGGGTCTCCCGGCATGGATGTGGGTCCGGGGACCGGTTGATGGCGAGGAACGGGCCGCTGGGTAAGGCGATGGGGCTTTGAGGTCTCACGCTGGGTGACGCGCACGGACGTTGGCCTAGGTTGGGCGGTTCTCACACCTGCTCGACGAAGGATCGTCCGTGCGCGTCACTGCTGCATTCAACCGTCTGTTGTGCCTTCCTGGGGTCTGTGTCGCCGAGGTGGTCTTCGAGGCCGACACCGTCGTGGTCGAGGTGAGGCTGCGGCGTCGTCGCCTGTAGTGTCCGGAGTGCTCGTTCAGCACGACCGCCCGCTACGACACTCGGCCGGTGTTCTCCCGGTGGCGGCATACCGACATGGGTCGCTGGAAGGTGATGGTCCGGGCAGGGTTGCGCCGGCTGGTGTGCCCGGCCCACGGGGTCCGGGTCGAGGCGGTGCCGTTCGCCCGGTACCGCTCGGGTTTGCGCCGCGACTTCGGGGACCTGATCGCGTTCCTGGCGACCAAGACCGACAAGACCACCATCAGCGGGCTCTGTCGGGTCGACTGGGACAGCGTCGGGCGGATCTGCCAGCGGGTCGTCGCCGACGGCCTGGACCCGGGACGCCTGGACGGGCTGGTCTCGATCGGCGTGGACGAGGTGTCGTGGCGTCGCCACCACCGATACCTCACTTTGGTCACCGACCACACCGGCAAGAAGATCGTGTCGTCGACACCACCTCGACCTACGTCGAGACCGAGGGGCCCGACCAGCTCCCGGACCTGGCCGACAGGCCGGCTGTTCGCACCCGCGTCACTGCGCCAGTCGACCATCTCGACGGTGATGGTCGGACGCTGGCGCCGAGAGCGGCAAGCGTACGGCCGCTCCGCGGCGAGAGAAGCCCCGTGCGGTCACGTATGGACCGGGTGCTGCGGGGCCGGAGGCGGGGGCGCCCGAGGGGGCTGACGTGGCTCGAGAACAGCCAGGGCAACGAAGGCCGCAGCGAGGGCCGCGCACATCGGGCCGATCGGCGCGAACCACCCCGGTGTTCGCCGCCGGTGGTCGGCACCGGTCCCGGATGGAGATCTCCGGGGGGCCTTGGCCGGTGATGGAGCGGTCACTGCGCCCGACGGCCGGCCACCACGTGGGGGTGATGGCTGGGGTGACCTCGCCCACACCTCGCGGGGGCCCGCAGCGTCGGACCACCTCAGCGCGGCCAAGCCCTGCCGTTTCGCCGCGTATGGTGAAAGGAGTGGCGGGACCGAGAGGTCCTCTCTCACGGCACGACATGGCTTGGCGCGACGTGGCCCGAGCAAAGCCGCATAGGCCCAAAATGTCCCCGTCCCTGTCCACTATCCGCCAGCGTGCTGAAGCAGTCGGTATTCACGTCATCGAGGTCCCGGAGTCGAGTCCCCGGTACGAGGATGTGGGGCCGTTCATGCTGGTCGACCTGTCGACCAACGTCATTGTCGGCTCGGGGCTCGACGTTGAGGCGCTCGAGCGGCGGTTCCCCTGACCGCCGACCACAGAAGCGGGTCCCGCCTGCGAGGGGTGGGCCCGGACCGATCCTGTGGTCGGTGAGACCGTATCTGGCGCCCGCCCCCAGGCCGGCAGGCGCCGCAGAGGCGCGAAAACCCACGCCGTCCCCTGGCCTCGGGCGGGACCGGGGCCGACGCGTTGACTGACCGCTGACCACGGATCGATGCCGTGCAACTCAACGAGCAGCGGTACCGCACCGTTTGGGACGCCTCCGGCGAGGACGCCCGCAACGGGCTCCGCCCTGCTTGGGGATGAGGGAGGCGGGTTCATCTTCACTGGTTCTCCGCCGCTGGCATCGCGGTCGGCGACCCGGGCGAGGTCGGCGTGCGGCTGCGCGAGCCCTGTCTGCCGGGCCGCGGGTGTCTTGCCATCGTGCCTTGGATGACGGTCTGCCAGTACGTGCCGTGTCTCGCGCGCGCGACGATGCCGTTGCACGGCTTGGCGTCGTCGGTGAGCAGACCGACGACCTGCGAAGCGACGATGGTCGCCGCGAGCGCCCCGCAGACCCGGTACCAGTCGGCGTGGCTGGTGGCGACGATGACGGCACAGGGCCCGGCGAGCCGGGTGCACGGCGCCGTGCGGCGGGCGGGGGAGAGCCAGCCGACGATCTTGGCCAGCGTCACGCGCCCGCCTGGTCCTGCTGGACGGTGAGCTTGATCTGGGCGGCGGACTTCTCGACCTTGGCCGCCTTGGCGACGGCGTTCAGGTGGGCGCTGCCGCCCTGCGTGGCGATGAGGGCGAGCGGGGTGGCGACGTGGTCGAACGCCTTGGCAGGCCCGCCAGGCCCGCCAAGGCGGCGACCGGTGGACCAGTGGTCCAACGTGGCACACACCGGTGGCCGGCAAGGGGACCGTCGCCGAGCTCAGCGAAGAGAACGAGCCGGTGCTCTCCGAACCCTCCCCAGCGATCCCGTACCCCAACCGCGATACCCGAGCCACCGGCGCGATCACCGGCGGCGAGTGGGAACCGCGGGTCGCCTCGAAAGCCCACCACTGGGCGGGACGCGACACCGAGCTCGTGGCGCGGGTGTGCCTCGGTGGGCGGTGGCGTCGGTGGAGCACGTTCTGGCCGCCCCGGGGTCGGCCTGCCACGCTTGCGGGGTCCCGGTGCCACGTCCGCAGGGCAGCTGTGGGCCGCCACGTCCAGGGTGGGGGGAGCTCGTCTGTTCGGTTGATGCGGAGGTCAGCCGAAAAGTCGATGTGAAAGGGAATATCGCGGTTCTGGTTACAGCCTGCTCGGCGGTGCCCCAAAGTAAAGGTTGTCTAAAGGAAGCCTCTGCAAAGAGTAAAGAGGCTTCGCGGGTAGATCGGCTCTGCGGGGGCCTTGAGGGGGGCGTCCGCCGAGGCGAGAATGGGACGGAGGGAGCGGGCGGCCCGTGGGGGATTCGGCCGCCCGCTCAACCTCGTCAATCCCGGCTCTGACTTGGGGGGGTTGCCGAGCCGGGAGACATTAGGCAGCCTATCGGGCATACGTCTCCACCGGTCCTGAACCATTCAAATGGCTCAAGCCTGGCGCACTCGGGCACCCAGCGGCGACCTGCCGAATCGGCAACCAGCGCGGACAAAGGCGCCGCGGCTACGTCACGCGGCCGAAGAACCGCCGATGAGGGTGCTGTTCGTCCAATCTCCAGACGCTCAAGCCTGGTTGTGATGCTGCCAGGCCGCCGGTCGGTCCGCGACGTCGACCCTTCCCCGCTGCTGGGACAGGTTGGGCTGCCCACGGTGCTCGCTGCCGCACCAGCGACCCTCCTGGCCACCGAGACAGAGGCCACGAACGCCGAGTGCGACTTCGCCGCCCAGAGGGCTGGGTCTTTGTCCGCGATTGGTAGGGCAGTCTTTGCGCGAAAAGTAGCGTAGTGGGTGCGCGGAAGGTAGCGTATGAGGGTGGAGTACCGCCGCCGATACCTTGATGACGAGCTTGACGAGCTGATGGTGGCGCCGTTCGCCATCGCGATCGACGGCCCTAAGGGGGTGGGCAAGACCGCGACGGCACAGCGTCGAGCGGACACGGTGCTGCGGCTCGATGAGGAGCCGGTGCGTCAGCTTCTGGCGGCCGACCCGGCCCGGGTTCTGTCTGCGCCCGGTGTCACCCTCGTCGATGAGTGGCAGCACCTGCCGATGGTGTGGGACCGGGTGCGGCGGGCTGTCGACGCGGCCGAGGGCGCGGCATACCTGCTGACCGGCAACGCCACCCCGACCGCGGGCGGGGACAGGCATTCGGGCGCGGGTCGGATCCTCTCCCTTCGGCTGCGCCCGATGACCCTGCCCGAGCGGGGCGGGACGGCACCGGCGGTGACGGTGGCCGGACTGCTCGCCGGCGGTGCCGAGGTCTCGGGGCACACCTCCTGGGGGGTGGCCGAGTACGCGCGGGAGATCTGCGCGTCCGGGCTGCCCGCGGTTCATGCGCTGCCTACGCGGCGGCAGCGGGCGCAGCTCGACGGCTACCTCACCCACATCATCGACCGGGACATCGCCGACCAGGGGGTCCGGGTGCGCCGCCCCGAGACCCTGCGGCGTTGGTTGACGGCGTATGCCGCGGCCAGTTCGACGTCGGCGAGCTACACGACGCTCCTCGACGCGGCCAGCGCCGGGGAGACGGACAAGCCGGCCAAGACCACGACCATCGCCTACCGCGACCTGCTCACCCAGATCTGGATCCTCGACCCGGTGCCGCCGTGGCTGCCCCACGGGGGCGAGCTGTCCCGACTGAAGGTGGCCCCCAAGCACCAGCTCGCCGACCCGGCTCTAGCGGCCCGGCTGCTGGGCCACACCCCGGAGACCCTGCTCCAGCCACGGGCCGGGTCGGCCGAACTGCTCGGTCAGCTCTTCGAGTCGCTCGCAACGCTGACCGTGCGCGCCGCCGCGCAGGCCCAGGAGGCCACCGTCGGTCACCTGCGCACCCGCGACGGAGGCCACGAGGTGGATCTGGTCCTCGAGCGGTACGACGGGCGGGTGGTCGCCTTCGAGGTGAAGCTGTCCGCAACGGTGGCCGACTCCGACGTCCGACACCTGCAATGGCTCGCCGGGCATCTCGGTGGCCGGCTGGCCGACGCGGTGGTCCTGACCACCGGCTCGGACGCCTACCGCCGCCCCGACGGCATCGCCGTCGTCCCGCTGGCCCTCCTGGGCTGACAGGCTCGCCGTCAGGGCGGTCGGGCAGGCCGGCGTGGGCTCAGAAATGGGCTCAACAATGGCCCGGCGAAGCCGGTTTGGTCACGATCCGACAACAACCGACCGGACGCGACCGGAGCCGACACCGGGCGGCTGACCTGCGACGATCCTCCAACTGGGTGTCGTCTGGGGTCGGCTCAAGGCGGTTACTGTCGGTAGCCTCATACGGATCAGAAGGTTGGGAGTTCGAATCTCTTCGGGCGCGCTCATTGAGACAGCGACCGATTCGGCCTCCGACCTGCGCAAACGCGGGCCGGAGGTCGCTTTGGTTCTCGGCCGGGGCACGCGGCCGTCCCAACGACTGTCCCCACGATGGTCCCCACAGGCCCACGGTCGTGAGCCCGTCCCAAGGGCATGAGCGCCTGGCCGGTGACGACGGGCGCGGCCAACGTGGATCATGACGAACAGGCCGCGAGGTGCCGGATCGCTGCGGGAACGACGACCGGGTACGTGGGAGCTGCGGGTCGCGCTCGGTCCGCACGAGGTGTCGGGCCGTAGCCTGGTCCGTTCCCTGACCGTCCACGGCGACCGGGAGGACGCGACCGCGGCACTGGCTCGCTGGGCCGCCACCGCGCACACCGTCCGCGCGGGCCGCCGCGCGGCACCCGGGATCACTGTGGGCGACCTGC
>CAYYCE010000158.1:0-6816 GCA_964469635.1 uncultured Kineosporiaceae bacterium | reverse complement strand
CCTTGTTCGGGTCGAGACCGTAGCGGGTCTTGACGTCCGCCTGGGCGCCCGGCGTCCGAGCGTTCGAAGGCGCCGGGCTGCGGTTGGGACCCGTCGCCGCCCACCACCCGAGGGGACGAAGCCTCGGCCCCGTCGACGCGTCGGGCGTCAATCCGGGCGGGGGACGGCCGCCGTCAGGCCCAGGGGTGGCGCCGGCGTCCCCACCCGGCCAACGTTCGTCGCCGCCGCGACCCGGCGCCGGGGGCGAACGTCCCGGCATCGCCCGTCCGGGTGTCAACCCCGCCACAGTGCCCGGCGTCCCGGGAGATGACGGACGAGACCCGGTCAGCGGACGGAGAGTGACGATCATAAACAGGCGCCGCTGCCACGGCCTCCGCCGCGCCCTGGCGCTGGCCGCCCTGGCTCCACTGACGGCGCTGGGGGCGGCCGGGTGCGGCGGCGGCAGCGGGACCGCGGTGACCGCGACCGGCTACGACGTGGTCGGGCCGAGCGACGACGCCATCTGGGCGCAACGGCTGCACGTGGTCGGCCGGCCCACCGATTCCGGCGAGGGATTCTCGCTGACGAGCGTCGAGGCCACGAACTTCTGCGACCGCGGCGGGGGCGACGGCGGGCCCTGCCCGTGACCCGGCCCACCCCACCACCCGCCCAGCACCAGCGGTCGGGGGCCTTGGCACAGGCTCACAGCGCCGATGTGACCAGGACGTCAACGCCTGACGGGGCCCACCGTCGGTCCTGCTGGCAGGCTCGTCGCATGACGGAGCAGAGCGGCGGCCCGCTGGCCGGGACGGTCGTCGTCGATCTGTCCCGGGCGCTGGCCGGACCGCACGCCGCCATGATCCTCGGTGACCTGGGTGCCCGCGTGATCAAGGTGGAGACCCCGGGCACCGGCGACGACACCCGCGGCTACGGGCCGCCCTTCGTCGGACCGGACGACGACCCGATCTCGACCTACTACCTGTCCGCCAACCGCAACAAGGAATCGATCGCCCTCGACCTGAAGACGGACGACGGCCGCGACGTCCTCACCGCCCTGGCACGCCACAGTGACGTGCTGATCGAGAACTTCCGCCCCGGTGTCCTGGACCGATTGGGCTTCACGGTGCCACGCCTGCACGAGATCAACCCCGGCCTGGTGATCCTCAAGATCAGCGGATTCGGCGAGGACGGGCCGCAGGGCGGGCGCCCCGGGTACGACCAGATCGCCCAGGGGGAGGGCGGGCTGATGTCGCTGACCGGTTCCGGGCCCGACGACCCGCAGCGTGTCGGGGTGGCCATCGCCGACCTGATCGCCGGGCACAACGGCGCCATCGGGGTGCTTGCGGCCCTGACCGAACGACACCGCACCGGCCGCGGCCGAGTCGTCCGGACCTCGCTGCTGGCCGGGGTGGTCGGCGTCAACGCCTTCCAGGGCAGCGCCTACACCGTCGCGGGGGCGGTGCCTCGCGCGCAGGGCAACCACCATCCCGCCATCGCCCCCTACGGGCTGTTCCACTGCGCCGACGGCATGCTCCAGATCGCCTGCGGCGCCGAGGGTCTGTGGATCAAGCTCGCCCAGGCCATCGGCATCGACCCGGCGCAGGACGGATTCGCGACCAACGCCGAACGGGTGGTCAACCGCGACCGCCTGATCGCCCGGATCGACGCCGCCCTGGCCGACCGCACCCTGGACGACACGCTGAAACTCCTCGCGGAGATCGGGGTTCCGGCCGGCGAGGTGCGCACCCTCGACCGGGTCTACGACTGGGACCAGACCCGATCCCAGCACTTGGTGATCACCGTCGATCACCCGGTGCTCGGCCCGATCGAGCTGCCCGGCTCGCCGCTGCGCTTCGACGACCAGCCCTACTCGGGTGGGCGCTCCACCCACCTGCCGCCACCCCGCCTGGGCGAGCACAACGAGGTCGTCCGGGCCTGGCTCGACCAGCAGGACGGCGCGACCGGCTAGCCGGGCTCACCCCGCGAGCCGACGGGCCAACTGCAGGTCGGCGGGCTGACCGGCGCCGCGGACGGGCAGGGCCGCGGCCTCGGTCGCGGTCACCACCAGGGGGCTGGCGCCGGACGACGGCACCGACGTCGACGTCGGGTGCGGTCACCGCCAGGGCCAGCTTGATGGCGAGCTCGTCACGGGCCGGCGCCCCGCGCGGCACCGGGGTGAGCCACCACGTCGCGGCCTCGGCCCGGCCGGCCTCGGTGAGCCGGTAGAGGACCGTGCCGTCCCCGCGCCGTCCGGCCTCGGTGACCAACCCGTCGCGCTGCAGCCGGGCCAGGGTGGTGTACACCTGCCCGATGTTGAGCGGCCAGGTGCCACCGGTCCGCCGCTCGAACTCGGCTCGCAGCCGGTATGCATCATGGTCGAGTCCCTCCGGCGCCGAGGTCGGGCCCGCGAGTGCCGAGAGTCTCCCGGCGGGCTACTGACACCCCTGAACGAATCCGATAGACCGGCATCAAGGCCGTGTCCGACCCGTGGCCCCGCCGGGGACCGGGCCCACCGGTCGGTGACGAGAGGGGTTCGTCGTGACTGCACCCACCCATCCCACCCGCTCCGGAGCCCGCGACGTGATCGCCGCTGTGCTCGACCCGGACAGCTGGGTGAGCTGGGACGGTCCGCCACTCCCGGTGGCGGCGCCCGCGAGCGGCTACGCCCGCGAACTCGAGCGGGCGACGGTCAGGTCGGGTGTCGACGAGGCCGTGATCACCGGCGAGGCCCGGCTGCGCGGACGGCGGGTGGCGGTGGTCGCCGGCGAGTTCACCTTCCTGGCCGGGTCCATCGGCGCCACCGCCGCCGAACGGATCGTGCTGGCCTTCGACCGGGCTCGCCGCGAGGGGCTTCCCATGGTGGCCTCGCCCTCCTCGGGCGGTACCCGGATGCAGGAGGGAACGCCGGCCTTCGTCGCCATGGTGAAGATCTCCGCAGCGGTGGCGGCGTTCAAGGCGGCCGGTCTTCCGTACCTGGTCTACCTGCGCCACCCCACCACCGGAGGGGTGTTCGCCTCGTGGGGTTCCCTCGGCCACGTCACCGTCGCCGAACCCGGCGCGCTGGTGGGCTTCCTGGGGCCACGGGTCTACGAATCGCTGTACGGCCAGCCGTTCCCCGAAGGGGTGCAGACCGCGGAGAACCTGCACGAGCGGGGGCTCATCGACGCCGTGCTGCCGGTCCATGACCTGTCCGCCATCGCCTCGCGCACCCTCAACCTGCTGATGGCCCCGCGGGAGGAACGGCCATCGGTCTTCGAGCTGCCCCGGGAACGCCCCCCGGACGTCCCCGCCTGGGAATCGGTGACCCGCTCGCGCCGACCGGAGCGGCCCAGTGTGCGGGCGCTGCTCAAGCTCGGCGCCACCGATGTGGTGCCGCTGCACGGCACCAATCAGGGCGAGTACGACCCGGCTCTGCGGCTGGCGCTGGCCCGTTTCGGCGGCGCCGCCTGCGTGGTCCTGGGCCAGGACCGGCGCGGCCAGAGCGTGGAACGCCCGCTCACGCCGTCCGGGTTGCGGGCCGCCCGGCGCGGCATCCGGTTGGCGGCCGAACTGAAGCTGCCGCTGGTCAGCGTGATCGACACCGCGGGTGCGGCCCTGTCGAAGGAGGCCGAGGAGGGTGGCCTGGCCGGGGAGATCGCCCGCTGCCTGTCCGAGTTGGTCACCCTCGACGCGCCGACGATCTGCGTCCTGCTCGGCGAGGGCACCGGGGGCGGGGCCCTGGCGTTGCTGCCCGCGGACAAGGTGATCTGTGCCCAGAACTCGTGGCTGTCGCCCCTGCCGCCGGAGGGGGCCGCAGCGATCCTGTACCGCGACCCGTCGCGGGCGCCCGAACTGGCGACCGCCCAGGGAGTGCGCTCGCTCGACCTGCTGGCGGCCGGCATCGTCGACCGGATCGTGGCCGAACGACCGGACGCCGCGGACGAACCCGCCGCGTTCTGCGCCCGGATGTCCCACGTGCTGTCCTACGAGTTGGCCAAGCTGCTCCGCATGGACCCGGCCGAGCGGCTGACCGCCCGGCTCGATCGGTACCGCCGCCTCGGCGTGGGCTGAAGTGATCATCGGGCGATGGGTGTGATCCAACGCTCCACAACCTCCTCGGTGTGCTTGTGGCAGGTGTCGCCGACGTCATGCGGCCTCACGCTGCATAGGCTCCCGGCACGACGGGGGCCGGGGTTGGCAAGGAGGACGGCGGATGCGCGTGCTGGTCGCACTCGGCGGCAACGCCATGACCGGCCCGGACGGCTCGGCGACACCCGACGCCCAGCAGGCCGCCGTCGCCGGCGCGGCGACGCGGGTGGCCGAGCTGGTCGCCGCCGGCCACGACCTGGTGATCACCCACGGCAACGGCCCGCAGGTCGGCAACCTGCTGGTCAAGAACGAACTCACGGCGCACGTCGTCCCCCCGGTGCCGTTGGACTGGAACGGTGCGCAGACCCAGGGCACCCTCGGCTACACGGTGCTCAACGCGTTCGAGCCGGAGCTGGCGGACCGCGGCCTGACCCGCCCCGTCGCGGCCGTGGTCACCCGCACCCGGGTGGACGAGGACGACCCCGGCTTCGCGGCCCTGACCAAGCCCGTCGGCCGCTACCTTCCCCACGCGCAGGCCCTGCCCCTGATCGAGCACGGCCAGACCTGGCACGACTACGGCGCGAAGGGGTGGCGCCGGGTGGTCGCCTCCCCCGAGCCGCTCGAGGTGCTCGACACCCACACCGTGCGGACCCTGCTGGCCGCCGGCTACGTCGTGGTCGCCGCGGGCGGCGGCGGCATCCCGGTGGTGCGGGGGGCCGACGGCCGGTTGCACGGGGTGGAGGCCGTGATCGACAAGGACCTGACCGCGGCCCTGCTGGCCCATGCGCTGGAGGTCGACGTCCTGGTCATCGCGACCAACGTCGAGGCGGCGGTGGTCGGCTTCGGCACCCCGCAGGCAAGGCCCCTCGGGGCGACCACACCCGCCGAGCTGCGCGCCCTGCTCGCCGGAGGCCACTTCGGCTCCGGTTCGATGGCTCCGAAGGTGACGGCCGCCGTCCGGTTCGTCGAGGCCGGTGGCCGGCGGGCGGTGATCACATCGCTGGACCGGATCGCCGAGGCCGTCTCCGGCGGCGTGGGCACCTGTGTCGAGAGCCCATGATCCCAACCAGGGAATCCCCGACCACGGAATCCCCGACCACGAAGGGTGGAAAACGCCGTGCCTGATCCGATCGAGGTCCGAAAGGTCCCGTTGCACACCGTCTCCGACGCCTCCGAGCTCGCGAGGCTGATCGAGGACGGTGTCTTCGAGGCGAGCCGCGTCATCGCCGTCATCGGCAAGACCGAGGGCAACGGCGGCGTCAACGACTACACCCGGATCATCGCCGACCGCGCCTTCCGCGAGGTACTCGTCGCCAAGGGTGCGCCGGAGGAGGCGGTGCGGCAGGTGCCGATCGTGTGGTCGGGCGGCACCGACGGCGTGATCAGCCCGCACGCCACGATCTTCGCGACCATCCCGGCCGACCGGGCCGAAGCCACCGACGAGCCGCGGCTGACCGTGGGATTCGCGATGAGCGAGCAGTTGCTGCCCGAGGACATCGGCCGGACGGCCATGGTGGAGAAGGTGGCGGCCGCCGTCCGGGTGGCGATGGAACGCGCCGGGATCACCGAGGTGGCCGACGTCCACTACGTGCAGACCAAGACGCCGCTGCTGACGATCCACACGATTCGCGACGCCAAATCGCGCGGGAAGACGGTGTGGACCGAGCACACCCACGAGTCGATGGACCTGTCCAACGGGACGACGGCCCTCGGCATTGCGCTGGCCCTCGGCGAGATCGACTCGGTCACCGACGAACAGGTGATGCACGACCGGTCGCTGTACTCCTCGGTGGCCTCGTGCTCCTCGGGTGTGGAGCTCGACCAGGCGCAGGTCGTGGTGGTCGGCAACGCCCGCGGCATCGGCGGCCGGTACCGGATCGGGCACTCGGTGATGACCGACGCCCTGGACGCCGACGGCATCTGGGCCGCGATCAAGGACGCCGGGCTGGACCTGCCGGACCGGGCGCACCCGAGTGATATCGGCGGCCGGCTGGTCAACGTCTTCCTCAAGTGCGAGGCGTCCCAGGACGGCCAGGTGCACGGCCGGCGCAACGCGATGTTGGACGACTCCGACGTGCACTGGCACCGGCAGATCAAATCGTGCGTGGGCGGGGTGACCGCGAGCGTGACCGGCGACCCCGCGTGTTTCGTGTCGGTCTCGGCGGCCCACCAGGGCCCGGACGGCGGAGGGCCGGTGGCGGCGATCGTCGATCTCGGCGGCGGTGAACCCACCGGCTACCGCTGGCCCTGATCCCAGCCGCTGCGTCTCGGTGACGATCCACAGGTTTACTCACACCTGTGTAATTCCAGGGATGTGGGTATCCCCAGGGGGGCTACCGCCAGCGAGTGGTCATGCCGAACCCGAGCATGAGAAGCCCGAACCCGACCCCGAGGTTCCAGATGCCCAGGGCGCCCACCGGGTAGGCGAACTGCGACAGGTAACTGACCACCAGGTACGCCAACCCGAGCAGCAGCAGGCCGACCATCGTCGGCACCCACCAACGGGGGTTGGGCGCCGACGGCCCGGCCTTGGCCGGCGGGGGAGTGAACGGGGTCTTGCGGCGCACCCGGGATTCGGGCATCTCTGCTCCTCGACGACGACAGGATCGCCGGTTCTCACGGTGGTTCATCCGGCGCTCAGTACCTAGCGTAGGTCGAGGACGAGCGCCACGGGCGGTCACGAGGGGGTGGGGTGGACGACGGGCAGCACGGGGCAGGCCGGATGCGGGTGCGCCGGGGCAGCCTGAGCCTGGCCACCGCCCTGCTCGT
>CAYYCE010000157.1:0-6931 GCA_964469635.1 uncultured Kineosporiaceae bacterium | reverse complement strand
GACGGCGTCTTCCACCGTCTCGACCGGCTGCTGAACTGGCTCGACTACGTGGCCGACCTCGGCTGCACCGGGCTGCTGCTGGGCCCGGTCTTCGCCTCCGCCACCCACGGGTACGACACCCTGGACCACTTCCGGATCGACCCGCGCCTGGGGGACGAGGAGGACTTCGACCGGCTGATCGCCGCGGCCGCCGAGCGCGGTCTCGCCGTGGTGTTGGACGGAGTCTTCAACCACGTCGGCCGCGACCACCCGCTGCTCCTCCAGGGGCTCGCCGGCCCCGGTGCCTGGGAGGGCCACGACGGTCTGATCGAACTGCACCACGAGGATCCCCGCGTCCGCGACCTCGTCGTCGAGGTGATGCTCCACTGGCTGCGTCGGGGAATCGCGGGGTGGCGGCTCGACGTCGCCTACGCCGTCCCGGCGGACTTCTGGCGCGAGGTCCTCGGCCGGGTCCGGGTGGAGTTCCCCGACGCCTGGTTCCTCGGCGAGGTGATCCACGGCGATTACCCGTCGATCGCCGCCGCGGGCTGCCTCGACTCCGTCACCCAGTACGAGTTGTGGAAGGCGGTCTGGAGTTCGCTGGTCGACCGCAACCTCTGGGAGTTGGCCTGGGCGCTCGAGCGACACGAGAAGTTCTCCGAACACCTGGCGCTGCAGACCTTCGTCGGCAACCACGACGTCGACCGGATCGCAAGCCTCGTCGGCGAGCAGGGCGCCGCGGCGGCCGCCTGCCTGCTGATGACCCTCCCCGGGGTGCCGAGCGTCTACTACGGCGACGAGCAGGCCTTCCTCGGCCGCAAGGGTTCCGGCCCGGGTGCGGACGACGCCCTGCGGCCCGCGTTGCCCGAACGCCCCGGCGACCTGCCCCCGCAGGGTCGGTGGCTGCACGACCTCTACCGTCGGCTGATCGGGCTGCGCCGCGACAACCCGTGGCTGACCACGGCCCGGGTGCGGGTGATCGAGCGCGACAACACCCGGATCGTCTACGAGAGCGTCGCCGAGGGGCACCGGCTGCGCCTGCGGCTCGACCTCGGGGACCGTCCCGCGGCGGCCGTGGACGTGGCCGTGGACGTCGACGGCCGGCGCCGGTTGAGGTGGCCGGCCTGACCTTCCCGACGCGGGACCTCTGGCCTCCGTCAGAGTCTGTACACAGTCCAGAATTCTCTCTACAGTTCGGGGCATGCCGAGGCAGTCACCCGCTGATGGGGCCGCCCTGCTCCGCGAGTACGGACTGCAGGTCACGGCCCAGCGCCTGGCGGTGCTGCGCGCGATGTCGGCGCGGCCGCACAGCACCGCGGACGACATCCACAAACTCGTGGCGGTCGAACTCGGCACCATTTCGCGGCAGGCGGTCTACGACACCCTCGCGACCCTGACCGACAAGGGTCTGCTCCGCCGCATCCAGCCCGCCGGGTCGCCGGCCCGCTACGAGGACCGGGTGGGGGACAACCACCATCACCTCATCTGCCGAGTCTGCGGCCGAACCGTCGACGTCGACTGCGCCGTCGGCTACACCCCCTGCCTGACCGCCTCGGACGACGCGGGCTACGAGATCGACGAGGCGGAGGTCGTCTACTGGGGCCGATGTCCCGACTGTCTCGCGGCATCGACCGACAGCAATCATCCAATTGGTACCAAGGAGGAGGACCGAAGTGTCCGAAGGTGACAACGGAAACAAGTGCCCGGTCATGCATGCCTCGCACGGGGGGGCGTCCAACCGCGACTGGTGGCCCAACCAGCTGGACCTCGGCGTCCTGCACTGGAACCCGCCGGCGGCCGACCCGATGGGCGAGGGGTTCGACTACGCCGAGGAGTTCGCCGGCCTCGACCTGGCTGCCGTCAAGGCCGACATCGCGGCCGTCATGACGGACTCCCAGGACTGGTGGCCGGCCGACTACGGGCACTACGGGCCGCTGTTCATCCGGATGGCCTGGCACGCGGCGGGCACCTACCGGATCAGCGACGGCCGCGGCGGCGCCGGCGGCGGCCAGCAGCGCTTCGCCCCGCTGAACAGTTGGCCGGACAACGGCAACCTCGACAAGGCCCGCCGGCTGCTGTGGCCGGTCAAGAGGAAGTACGGCCGCGCGATCTCCTGGGCCGACCTGTTGGTCCTGACCGGCAACGTGGCGTTGGAGTCGATGGGCTTCGCGACCTTCGGCTTCGCCGGCGGTCGCGAGGACCAGTGGGAGCCCGACGACATGAACTGGGGCACCGAGAGTGAGTGGCTGGGCGATGCCCGCTACCGCGGCGACCGCGAGCTCGACAACCCGCTGGCCGCCGTCCAGATGGGTCTGATCTACGTCAACCCGGAGGGTCCCAACGGCAATCCCGACCCGGTCGCGGCCGCCAAGGACATCCGGGAGACCTTCGCCCGGATGGCGATGAACGACGAGGAGACCGTCGCCCTGATCGCCGGCGGCCACACCTTCGGCAAGACCCACGGCGCCGGGGACGCCGCGTTGGTGGGACCCGAGCCGGAGGCCGCCCCGCTGCAGGACATGGGTCTGGGCTGGAAGAGCTCCTACGGCAGTGGCAAGGGCCGCGACGCCATCACGAGCGGGCTGGAGGTCACCTGGACCCAGCGGCCCACCCAGTGGACGAACCTGTTCTTCGACAACCTGTTCGGCTACGAGTGGGAGCTCGAGGAGAGCCCGGCGGGTGCGAAGCAGTGGGTCGCCAAGGACGCCCCGAGCGACGTCCCCGATCCGGAGACCAACAAGCCCGACCGCAAGCCGACGATGCTCACCACCGACCTGTCGCTGCGCTTCGACCCGATCTACGAACCGATCTCGCGGCGCTTCCACGAGAACCCGGCCGAGTTCGCCGACGCCTTCGCCCGCGCCTGGTTCAAGCTGACCCACCGCGACATGGGTCCGGTCAGCCGCTACCTCGGCCCGGAGGTGCCGAGCGAGCAGCTGATCTGGCAGGACCCGGTGCCCGCGGCCGAGGGCGGCGCCGTGAGCGATCAGGACGTCGCGGCCCTGAAGGCCAAGGTCCTCGACTCGGGCCTGACCGTCGCCCAGCTGGTCCGGACGGCGTGGGCCTCGGCCTCGACCTTCCGCGGCACCGACAAGCGTGGCGGGGCCAATGGCGCGCGCATCCGGCTGGCGCCGCAGAGCGGCTGGGATGTCAACAACCCGGCCGAGCTGACCACGGTGCTGAGCACCCTGGAGGGCATCCGGAACGAGTTCAACGCCGCGGGCGGCGCGACGGTCTCGCTGGCCGACCTGATCGTGCTCGCCGGAGGCGCCGCGATCGAGAAGGCCGCCGCGGACGCCGGCCTCACCGTCCAGGTGCCGTTCTCGCCCGGCCGCACCGACGCCTCGCAGGAGATGACCGACGTCGACTCCTTCGCGGTGCTCGAGCCGGCCGCCGACGGGTTCCGCAACTACCTCGGCAAAGGTCAGGGTGCCTCCCGGGCGGGCGAGCAGCTGCTGGTGGACAAGGCTCAGCTCCTCACCCTGTCCGCGCCCGAGATGACCGTGCTGGTCGGCGGTCTGCGGGTGCTCGGGGCGAACTACGACGGCTCGGCCCAGGGCGTCTTCACCGACACCCCGGGGAGGCTGACGACCGACTTCTTCACCAACGTCCTCGACGCCGGCATCACCTGGACGCCGACGACCGACGCGGCGGAGACGTTCGAGGGCCGCGACGCCTCGGGCTCGGTGAAGTGGACCGCCAGCCGGGTGGACCTGGTCTTCGGCTCCAACTCGGTGCTGCGGGCCCTGGCCGAGGTGTACGGCAGCGACGACGCCACGGAGAAGTTCGTGAACGACTTCGCCGCCGCCTGGGCCAAGGTCATGGAGCTCGACCGGTTCGACCTGGCCTGATCCAGCCCATCCAGCCCACCCACCGCATCACCACAGGACGCACCACGCGGGGCCGCCCCGCGTGGTGCGTCCTTGCGTACGGGCCCTCGCCGGCTCGTGCGGCGGCCGGTCCGCCGTCGCTGACCTCCCCTCCCGGCTCGCCGGGCGCGCAACCACGCCGAACCCCGGCCTGTGGGTTCAATGGGCGGGCGATCGTAGTCCGCGAGCAGCGCGAGCAGGGTGGAGGCCGGGGTGCAGGCTTCAGATTCGGGTGGTGGAGCCGTGGTGGGGGTCGGCGGCGACCGGCGGTGGTCGTGGCTGCACCGGGCGCGGCTGTCGACCGAGGACCGCAACGCGGCCATGGAGGCGCTGATGCTGCGTCCGTCGTCGGCCGCCGTCCGTCGCTACGCCCTGATGCTGGTGCTGTCGGTCGTCGTGGCCACCCTGGGCCTGCTGGAGAACTCCTCGGCCGTCGTCGTGGGCGCGATGATGATCGCCCCGCTGATGGCGCCGATCATGGGCCTGGCCGCCTCGCTCGTCATGGGCTGGGGTCACCGGCTGCTCCACGGCACCGTCATCGTCGCCCTGTCGGTCACCGGGGCGGTGGGCCTGGCCTGGGCCATAGGGGCGTTCCTGCCGGTCGCGGACACCCAGCTGCCGACCGAGGTGCTGGTCCGCTCCTCGCCCGACGTGCGGGACCTCGGGGTGGCCCTCGCGGCGGGGGCGGGTCCTACGCGACGTTGCGGCGCACCATGTCCGGCGCCCTCCCGGGGGTCGCCGTGGCGGTGGCCCTGGTGCCGCCGCTGGCGACGGTGGGCGTCCTGCTCGGTCGCGGTCAGCCCGGTCTGGCGATGGGAGCCGGACTGCTGTTCGCCACCAACCTGTTCGGCATCCTGCTCGCGGCCTCGGTGGTGTTCGTGGCCACAGGATTCGTTCCGGCCCACCGGTTCCGCTCCGACGGGCACGAGCTGGCGCTCGTCATGGCGGTGATCGCCGTGCCCACCGTCCTGGTGGGCG
Source organism: uncultured Kineosporiaceae bacterium (assembly GCA_964469635.1). Taxonomy (GTDB): domain Bacteria; phylum Actinomycetota; class Actinomycetes; order Actinomycetales; family Kineosporiaceae; genus JADJPO01. The sequence continues at coordinate 2,105 of CAYYCE010000157.1, read as the reverse complement.
TGCTGCTCACCGACCGGCTGATCGACAGCGCGCAGCACGCCCACGAGCTGCGGCTGGCCACCCAGACCGTGGTGAGCTGGCTCGGCGCAGGCGAGGACCTCAACACCGTCGACCTGTCGGGTTCGAGCGTGCAGGTGAACGTGACCGGGACCTCGGCGCCGCCCCCGCTGCAGGAGCTCACCGACTCACTCGGCGACGTCCTCGGGCGCCCGATGACGGTCGACCTGCGCTGGATCCCGGTGCGCGACGGCGAGCCGGAGCCGGCCGTCCCCTCACTCGCCCTCGACGCGGTGCGTCCGGCGGTCGAGGCCTGGCTCGCCGGCCAGGGGCTCACCCTCGACGGGCTGTCCTACGACGGCGCCACCCTCGTGGTGCGCACCTCGGGCGAACGGTCCCCGCGCGACTCCCAGGAGTTGGCCGACGAGGTCGACGAGCGGTTCGGCGTCCGCCCCCCGGTCAGCCTGGCGTGGACCCGGAACACCGAGGTCGCCGCGCCCGACACGGGGGAGTCGGCCGTGGCCACGGTGAGCGGGATCATCCGGGAGTGGGCCGCCACCCAGCCCGGCACGACCGTGCTCGGCGTCGAGGACCTCGGCCCGGTGATCGTCGCGACGGTCACCGGGAGGAGCAGCCCGAACGTCGCCGGGGTTCAGGACGCCCTGGTCGCGGCGCTGCCCGAACGGGACGTGGTGGTGCAGTGGCTCGCCAGCACCCTGCTGGCCGGCACCGATCCGGTCCCTCCGACGCCGACGCCGACGCCGACGCCGACCCCCTCGTGATCACGGCGCAGGGGTCGGCCACGCACGGATCGTTCGACCCCGCCTCGCGGTGCCGGGTCACCGGAAGACGACGGTGCTGGTCCCGTTGAGCAGCACGCGGTGCTCGGTGTGCCAGCGGACGGCGCGCGAGAGCACCTGGGCCTCGACGTCCCGCCCGGCCGCCGCCAGGTCGTCGGCGCCCATGGCGTGATCCACCCGCAACACGTCCTGTTCGATGATCGGCCCCTCGTCCAGGGCCGCGGTGACGTAGTGGGCCGTGGCCCCGACGAGCTTCACCCCCCGGGCGTGGGCCTGGTGGTACGGCCTGGCGCCCTTGAAGCTCGGCAGGAACGAGTGGTGGATATTGATCACCCGCCCGGGCATCGAGGCGCACAGCTCGTCCGAGAGCACCTGCATGTAGCGGGCCAGGACGACGAGCTCGATGTCGAGTTCGGCGATCAGGCCCCGCAGCTTCGCCTCGGCCGTCTCCCTGCCGCCGGTCTGCGGGTCGAGCGGGATGTGGTGGAACGGAACGCCGTAGAACTCGGCCAGCGACGCCAGGGTGGGGCGGTTGCTGACCACCGCGGGGACCTCGATCGGCAGCGCCCCGGAGCGGGCCCGGAACAGCAGGTCGTTCAGGCAGTGCCCACCCAGGCTCACCATGATCAGCGTTCGGGTGCGACGGGCGGCGGTGTGCACCTGCCAGGCCATGCCGAACCGGGCGGCGACCGGCTCGATCACCGACCGGAAGTGTGCGCCGAACGCCACGACGTCCACCTCGCCGTCGGCGCGCCGGGCGGCGCCGGCCGCCGGGGCCACGGCCACCCGCATGAAGAAGGTTCCGGTCCCGGGGTCCTCGAACTGCTGGCTGGCGGTGATGTTGCCGCTGGCCTCGAGGATGGCCCCGGTGACGGCGTGGACGATGCCGGGCCGGTCAGGACAGGACAGGGTCAGGACGTGAGTGGTCACGGCGGTGAGCCTATTTCTCAGCCGTCCAGTCGCACCGCCCGCCCCGCCCGCAGGCTCTCATCGGCGGCGTCGGCCAGGGCGAGCGCCTCACGGCCGTCCGCGAAACCGGGGCTGGGTGCGGTGCCCCCGAGCACGCTGGTGACGAAGTGATCGAGTTCGGCGCGGTAGGCCGGGGTGTACCGCTCGAGGAAGAACTCCAGGTAGGGCGGGGCCTGCTCGGTGCCGCGGAGTTCGATCAGGTGCGAGCCGAGCTTCGTTTCGAGCGTTGATCCGGTCGGCGCAACACGATCGCCCCGACCCGGTATCGGCTACGGCTCCAAGTGGAGCTGCAGGCCCTGCGAGGCGGTCAGGGCCAGGTAGGCGCCGCCCTTCTGAGCA
>CAYYCE010000156.1:0-6932 GCA_964469635.1 uncultured Kineosporiaceae bacterium | reverse complement strand
CGTGGCCAGCGTGCTGGCGCTGGCCTACGTGATGAACCTGTCCGGCCAGACCGTCACCATCGGCACCTGGATCGCCGGCAGCGGCGCGGCGTTCGCGTTCCTGTCCCCGATCCTCGGCTGGCTCGGGGTCGCGGTGACCGGGTCGGACACCTCCTCGAACGCGCTGTTCGCGACCATGCAGGTGGCCGCCGGCAAGGGCGCCGGGATCGACACCACCCTCCTGGTCGCGGCGAACAGCTCCGGCGGGGTCCTGGGTAAGATGATCAGCCCGCAGAACCTGACGATCGCGGCCACGGCCGTCGGCATGATCGGCCGGGAGGCTGAGATCTTCCGCAAGGTCCTGCTGTGGAGCCTGGGCCTGCTCCTGGTGCTGTGTGTACTGGTCTTCCTGCAGTCCACCGCGGTGCTGTCCTGGATGCTGCTGTAGCCGCCGCCATGGACACGGTTCGATCCACGCGACGCCGAGGAGGCTCGCCATGAAAGTCGCCCTGTTCGTCACCTGTCTCAACGACACCCTGTTCCCGAACACCGGTCGGGCCACCCTCGACCTGCTCGAACGGCTCGGCGTGGAGGTGGACTTCCCCACCGGTCAGACCTGCTGCGGCCAGATGCACGTGAACTCCGGGTACCGCGCGCAGGCGAGGACGATCATGCGGGGGTTCCTCGACGCGTTCGAGGGCTACGAGACCGTCGTCGCTCCGTCTTCCTCCTGCGTGGGAACGGTGCGCCACCAGTTCCCGAAGCTGGCCGCCGAGGCCGGGGAGCCCGACCTGGCCAGGCGGGTGGAGTCGATCGCCCCCAGGGTCTTCGACCTCAGCGAGTTCCTGGTGGACGTCCTGGGCGTCGAGGACGTCGGGGCGTACTTCCCGCACAAGGTCACCTACCACTCGACCTGCCACTCGCTGCGCGGGATCGAGCTGGACGACCGGCCCTACCGGCTGCTACGCGCCGTCCGGGGACTCACCCTGATCGACCTGCCGAACTCGGAGGAGTGCTGCGGGTTCGGCGGGACCTTCTCGGTGAAGAACCCGGACGTGTCGGTGGCGATGGGGTCCGACAAGGCCCGGCACGTCCGGGAGACCGGGGCACAGGTGCTGGTGGCACCTGACCGCTCGTGCCTGATGCACCTCGGTGGCCTGCTGTCCCGCTCCCGCGGCGGCATCCAGGTCATGCACCTGGCCGAGGTGCTCGCCGGCACCGATCGGAGGGCGTCATGAGTCGCGCGTTCATCGGGATGCCGGCCTTCCCGGTCGGCGCCAAGCAGGCGATCGGCGACGCCCAGTTGCGGCGCAACCTCAACCATGCCACCACGACGATCCGGGAGAAGCGGGCCCGCGCGGTCGGCGAGCTGGACGACTGGGAGCAGCTGCGGCTGTCCGGTGCCGCGATCAAGGACGAGGTGGGCCGGCACCTGGACCGCTACCTCGAGCAGTTCGAGGCGGCGTTCACGGCGGCCGGCGGGCACGTGCACTGGGCCCGGGACGCCGAGGAGGCCAACCGGATCGTGGTGGACCTGGTCCGGGCCACCGGCGAGACCGAGGTGGTCAAGGTCAAGTCCATGGTGACGGTCGAGTGCGCGCTCAACGAGGCCCTGGCCGAGGCCGGGGTGAGCGCGCTGGAGACCGACCTGGCCGAGCTGATCGTCCAACTCGCCGACGACCTGCCCAGCCACATCTTGGTGCCGGCGATCCACCGCAGCCGGGATGAGATCCGGGAGATCTTCCTGGCGAACATGCCCGCTGTGCGCGGCGACCTCACCGACGAACCGGCCGACCTGGCCGGCAGCGCCCGGAGCTACCTGCGCGAGCGGTTCATGAAGGCCAAGGTGGGCATCTCCGGTGCCAACTTCATGATCGCCGAAACCGGCACCCTGGTCGTCGTCGAGTCCGAGGGCAACGGTCGGATGTGCCTGACCCTGCCGGAAACCCTGATCAGCGTGGTCGGCATCGAGAAGATCCTGCCCACCTGGTCCGATCTCGAGGTGTTCATGCAACTGCTGCCCCGGTCCTCGACCGCGGAGCGGATGAACCCCTACACCACCATGTGGACCGGCGCGCACGCCGGTGACGGCCCCAAGGACGTGCACGTCGTCCTGCTGGACAACGGCCGGACCCGGGCGCTCGCCGACCCGGTCGGGCGCCAGGCGCTGCGCTGCATCCGCTGCTCGGCCTGCCTGAACTCCTGCCCGGTCTACGAGCGGGTCGGCGGCGTGGCGTACGGGTCGGTCTATCCGGGACCCATCGGGGCGATCCTCAACCCATTGCTGAACGGGGTGGCCAACGGCCCTGTGGAGCAGTCGCTGCCGTTCGCGTCGTCGTTGTGCGGGCGCTGCTTCGAGGTCTGCCCGGTGCGGATCGACATCCCGGACGTCCTGGTCCACCTACGCGGCAAGGTGGTCGACGAGGCCCACCACGGCGTGCCGGGGCCCGAGGAACTGGGCATGCGCGCCGCGGGCTGGTTCCTCGCCGGGCCGCGGCGGCTGGCCGCCTCGCAACGGGCGCTGGGGATCGTCTCCCGGGTCACCGGGCGGCGCACGATGCTCGGCTCCATCCCGATCCCGGGCCCGGCGGCCCGCTGGACCGGTGCCCGTGACATTCCGGCGCCACCGCGGGAGTCGTTCCGGCAGTGGTGGAAACGCACACGCAACGGATCACGGGAAGGGAGGACGCCGTGAACGACAACGACTCCGGCAGTGCAAGGACCGTGATGCTCGCCCGGATCCGGGCGGCCCGGCCGGACGTCCCGGCGGCCGCGGGGCCGGACGCCGAGGTGGGCATTCCGCGGGACTACCACCGCACCCGGGTGATCTCCGAGGGCCTGCTGGCCCGCTTCCGCGAGCGGGTCGCGGACTACCACGCCGAGGTCGAGCAGGTCACCGAGGACCAGGTCCCCGCGGCGATCAGCGCGGCGCTGGCCGCCCTCGGCGCGACCCGGGTGGCGGTGGCCGCCGGGTTGCCGTGGTCGGTCCCGACCGGCGGCAGGCCGGTGGAGACGGTCACCGACGATCCGGACGCCCCGCTCGACGTCGCGGCGCTGCAGCGCCTGGACGCCGTGGTGACCGGGTGCGCCGTGGCGATCGCCGAGACCGGCACCGTCGTCCTGGACGGCGGCCCGGCCTGCGGGCGGCGCGCGCTCTCCCTGGTGCCGGACGCGCACGTGTGCGTGGTGGCCGCCGAGGACGTGGTGGACGATGTGCCGGCGGCGGTGGCCCGGCTCCGGCCGGTCCGCCCCCTGACCTGGATCAGCGGCCCGTCGGCCACCTCGGACATCGAGCTCAACCGGGTGGAGGGGGTGCACGGGCCCCGGCGGCTGCACGTGATCGTCGTCGGGGACTGACCGGCGTGATGGCCGCGGTCAGGGTCCGGCCGTGGCCGCCGAGATCACCCGGTTCCGGCCGGCCGCCTTCGCCTGGTACAGCAGGGCGTCCACGGCGGCCAGCCCCGACGACACGTCCCGGTGGGCGGCCATGTCGCCCACCCCGAAGCTCGCCGTCACGACCAGGCCGTCCACCGGGGACGGGCCCCCGACAACCGATGACCAGTCCTCGGCCTCGATCCGGCGGCGGAGCCGCTCGCAGACGCGGGCCGCGCCGCGGACGTCGGTGTCCGAGAAGACGATGACGAACTCCTCACCACCGAAGCGGGCCACCAGGTCGGATGCCCGCCGATGGTTCGCGAGCAGCCTCCCGATCCGCCGCAGCACCCCGTCGCCCGCCGCGTGGGAGAACCGGTCGTTGACCAGTTTGAAGTCGTCCAGGTCCAGCAATGCGACGCAGCAGGGGACGCCGCGCGCCACGGCCTCGGCGTGGGCGGCGCTCAGATGCTGGTCGAGCCGGCGACGATTGGCCACCCCCGTCAGGGGGTCCATGAGCGCATGCCGTTCCAGCCTGCCGGCCAGGTCGGTCAGGTTCTGGTTCGCCTCCTGCAGCTCATCGGCCCGAGCCCGCTCGGAGGCGGCGGCGGCGGACAACTTCTCGAGGTCCCACTGCACCGCGAGCACCTGGGCCCGTAGCCGGCCCACCTCGCCCCGGGCCTCCCGGTGCACCCGATGGAACCGCTTGAACCATTCGAGCGCCAGTGCGAGATCTCCTTGCTCCTCACAGATCCGGGATCCCAGCTCGTACAGCTCCCCGAGCGAGGCCGACCCGCCATGTGCGTGCGCGTGTTCCACGGCCCGCTCGATCTGCGCGAACGCCCTGGCCGACTCGCCCCGGCGCCGGAGCATCCGCGCCACGCAGCCGGTCGCGGCCACCTGGACGGACACCGGCAGCCGCCTGTCCGCCGAGGGCAGCGCGGCCAGCGCCTCGAGGGCGAGGTCGTCCTCGCCCAACCGCTCCAGGCATTCCGCCCGGCGCCAGAGCACCAGGGCCTCGTGGACGGGCAGCGACCCGGCGGTCGCGCACAGGTCCTCGACGATGCCGTCCGCGACCCGCACCCCGGTTCGCCAGGCCTGCCTCGCGGCGCCCTCGTCGTCCTTGCCCGCCGCCAGGTCGCCCAGGTCCACCCAGCCGGCCACCCGCGCGACCGACAGCGCCGCCCTCAGCAGCGAGACTCCCGCCGCCGGCACGGCGGAGGACTCCAGGTCGGAGCATGCCGACGACAGCGCGGCCTCGCCCTCCCGCATGCTGCCCAGCCGGACCAGCACCGCACCGTGCAGCAACCGGGCGTGGAACAGCGCCACCGTGTCCGCCCCGTCGTCGAGAACGGCCAGCGCGCCGAGCACCTCGGTCAGGGCGGTGTCATGGTCACCGACCGCCGTGAGCACCCTGGCGGAGGCAACCCGCGCCAGGGCGGTGGGGCGGTCATCGGTCAGCGACCGCGCCAACGACAGGGCCCGGCCCACCTCCCTGGCCGCCACCACCAGGTCACCCGAGCGCAGCGCCAGCCGGGAGACGAGGGAATGCGCCCGGACCAACGCCGAGGCGTTCTCGACCGTGATCTGCGTGGCCGCGAAGGTGTTGATCGCGCCGGCCAACAGGTGGCGGGCCGCCACGTCGTCATGGCCGTCCGCGAGCCACTCGGCCTGCGCCACCGTCCGCGAGAGCATCAGGACGCCACCCGGTTCCGGCCGGCGGCCTTGGCCGCGTACAACAGCTCGTCGATACGCTGAACCCCCGTGGCGACGTCGGCGAACGCAGCGACGTCGGCCACGCCGAGGCTGGCGGTCACGGCCAGTCCGGGGGTGATCAGCGACCAGTCGTTGGTCTCGATCAGGACCCGCAACCGTTCGCAGGCGCCCACCGCCTCGGTCCGGCTCGCCGCCGCGAGGATGACCACGAACTCCTCGCCGCCGAACCTCGCGATCAGGTCCGCGGACCTCGCGTGGTCGCGGAACAGGCTCCCCAGCCGATGCAGTACCGCATCGCCGACCACGTGCGAGAACCTGTCGTTGATCCCCTTGAAGTGGTCGACGTCGAGCATGGCCACGAACAGCGGGACACCGCGCGTGACCGCGTCCGTGTGGGCCGCCAGCAGCTGGGCGTCCAGCCTGCGCCGGTTCGGCAACCCGGTCAGCGTGTCCCGCAGCGCCTGTTGCTCGAGCCGGCTGGTCCGATCGATCAGGCTCTCGTTGGCCCGGGCCAGTTCGCTCACCCGCTCCCGGTCCGCACGTCCCTCGGCGAGCAGGCGCTCGGTGTCCAGCCGGACCATCAGCGCCTGTCCCCGACGCTCGGCCTCCTCGAGCGCCTCCTCGCCCATGGTGTGGTAGCTGCGGAACCAGTCCAGCGCGACGGCCAGATCGCCCCGTTGCTCGGCGATCGCGGCGCCCTGCTCGTACAACCCGATCAGGACCTGCTTGGCCCCCATCCCCTCGGCGGCCGCGATCCCGTGTTGGATCTCCTCCAAGGCGCCGTCGAGGTCGCCCCGCCGCTGCAGGACCGTGGCGATGTCCCCCGGCAACCCCAGCGCGTCCGTCACCGGCAGCGGGCCGTCCGCGTTCTCACGCAGCCCGACCAGGAGCCCGAGGGCCTCCTGGTCGCGGGCCAGCCGGAGCAGCGCCTGCGCCTGTTGGAGCAGCACCTGGCTGCGCTGGCACGCGCTGTGCGGCCGCTCGTCCATCCCGGCCAGCAGGGCCCGGCCGGCTCGCAGCCCCTCCTGCCACGCCCGGCCCGCGCCGTCCGGGTCACCGCTGTCCTGGAGCAGGTCTCCCAGTTCGACCCAGGAGGCGACCACGTCGACGGCCGACCGGGTCTCCAGGAGCGGCTCGCCGAGCTCATGGGCGAGTTGCTGCGCCCGGACGAACCAGGTGCGCCCGGCCTCCACGAGTCCCAGGTCGGTGAGCACGCGACCCAGCAGGGATTCGGCGTGCACGCGGCTGACGTCCGGGGTGCCGTCGGTCAGGACGGGGATGGAGGCCTCCAGTTCGGCCAGGGCGCCCTCGTGCTCGCCCGTCACCGACAGCACCCGCGCCGAGGCGGTCCTCGCCACCGCCTCCAGCCGGGCCTCGCCCGAGGCGCGCGCCCGGTCCAGAGCCTGCCCGGACTCCAGGGCCGCTCCCTGCAGGTCGCCATGGCTCACGGCCAGCCTGCACCTCAGGGCGTGCAACCGGACGGCGGTGGCGGCGTCGGTCGACCCACCCGCCTGCCCGGCCTCGATCAGCCCCGACACCTCGCCGGCAAGTCGGGCCGCGACGTCGTCGTCGTCGGCATCCATCGCCCGCTCGGCCTGTGCCAACCGCCGCGCGACCAGGTCGGCACTCGCCGGTGGCACGGATGGTCGGACCGACGACATGGTGACTCTATCGGCGCGTGCGAGCCGGAACGTGACACCAGAAAGGCCGGGATGACGGAGCCATCCCGGCCTTCCGACCGGTGCGAACCGGGCGATTCAGGCGGAGGCCGGTTCCGTGACCGCTCGCACCGTCAGCCCGTCGCCGTCCGGACCGGCCACGTCGACCCGCACCACCTCACCGTCCCGGATCTCGCCGGCGAGCAG
>CAYYCE010000155.1:0-6937 GCA_964469635.1 uncultured Kineosporiaceae bacterium | reverse complement strand
GCGGGTCGTAGCCGCCGCCGGACTTCGGGAACGCGATCACGTCGCGGATCGACTCGGCCTGCGCCAGCAGCATGCAGATCCGGTCCCAGCCGAAGGCGATCCCGCCGTGCGGCGGCGCCCCGAACCGGAACGCCTCCAGCAGGAAGCCGAACTTCTCCTCGGCCTGTTCGGGGGTGATGCCCATGACGGCGAACACCCGCTCCTGCACCTCGCGGCGGTGGATACGGATCGACCCGCCGCCGATCTCGTTGCCGTTGCAGACGATGTCGTAGGCGTAGGCCAGGGCTGCGCCCGGGTCGTCCTCGAAGCGGTCGATCCACTCCGGCCTGGGCGAGGTGAAGGCGTGGTGGACCGCGGTCCAGGCCCCGGCCCCGACCGCCACGTCACCGGCGGCCCGGGCGGCGGCGCTCGGCTCGAACAACGGGGCGTCGACGATCCAGACGAACGACCAGGCGCTCTCGTCGACCAGACCGCATCGGCGGGCCACCTCCTCGCGCACCGCGCCGAGCAGCGATCGCGCCGGCGCGATCGAGCCGGCCGCGAAGAACACACAGTCCCCCCGGGCGGCGCCCACCCGTGCCGCCAGACCGGACCGTTCCGCCTCGGACAGGTTCTTGGCCACCGGGCCGCCCAGCTCGCCGTCCTCGCCCACCAGCACGTACGCCAGGCCCTTGGCGCCGCGCGAGCGGGCCCAGTCCTGCCAGGCATCGAGGACCTTGCGCGGCTGCGAGGCACCGCCGGGCATCACCACGGCCCCCACGTAGTCGGCCTGGAACACCCGGAACGGCGTCGCGGCGAAGTAGTCGGTGCAGTCGGTGAGCTCGACCCCGTAGCGCAGGTCGGGTTTGTCGGTGCCGTAGCGGGCCATGGCCTCGGCGTAGGTCATCCGCGGGATCGGCCGGACGATCTGGTGGCCCACGAGCCGCCACAGCGACGCCAGCACCTGCTCGGCCAGGTCGATGACATCGTCCTGGTCGACGAAGCTCATCTCGATGTCGAGCTGGGTGAACTCCGGCTGGCGGTCCGCCCGGAAGTCCTCGTCCCGGTAGCACCGGGCGATCTGGTAGTAGCGCTCCATGCCGGCCACCATCAGCAACTGCTTGAACAGCTGCGGGCTCTGCGGCAGCGCGTACCAGGACCCCGGTGACAGCCGCGCCGGCACCACGAAGTCGCGCGCACCCTCCGGAGTCGAACGGGTCAGCGTGGGCGTCTCGATCTCGACGAAGTCGTTGGCGTGCAACACCTCGCGGGCGGCGCGGTTCACCTCGCTGCGCAGTCGCAGGGCCGCGGCCCGGTGCGGCCGGCGCAGGTCGAGGTAGCGGTGACGCAGCCTCGCCTCCTCGCCCACCTCCGCGTGCTCATCGATCTGGAACGGCAGCGGGGCCGCCTCACCCAGGATCTCGACGTCCTTGGCCACCACCTCGATATCTCCGGTGGCCAGCGCCGGGTTCTCGTTCCCGTCCGGGCGCCGGTTCACCTCACCGGTGGCCCGCAGGCACGACTCCGGTCGCAGCCCCGAGGCCACCGACTCGTCGCGCACCACGACCTGCGCCGTCCCGGAGGCGTCGCGCAGGTCGATGAAGGCCACTCCTCCGTGATCACGACGGCGCGCCACCCAGCCGGTGAGCGTGACGGTCTGACCGATGTGGTCGGCTCGCAGTGAGCCGGCCCGATGACTGCGCAACACGGACGGATCCCTTCGCCTCAGTGGGGTCCGTCGATCCTACGCGGGCGCCCGAGATCGGCCGCACCGCAGACCGCCGTCCCCGATCGACGGGGCCGGCACGCCCCGACGGCGCGGTTACCAGCGATCGTGCACGTGATCGCGGATGTGAGCGTCGTAGACGGCCCGGACGGCATCCGACTGCTCCGTGGTCAGCGGCGCCAACTCCGCCGCCTCGGTGTTGAACCGCGACTGCCGGGCGGTACGCGCGCCGGGGATCACCGCCGTGACCCCCGGCTGGTCGATCACCCAACGCAGGGCGAACGCCGCCATCGACACCCCGGCGGGGACGACCGACGACAGCTCGCGCGCCGCCTTGACCCCCACCTCGAACGGCACGCCGGCGAAGGTCTCGCCGACGTCGAACGCCTCGCCGGTGCGGTTGAACGTGCGGTGGTCGTCGGCCGCGAAGGTGGTGGTCTCCTGGTAGCGCCCCGCGAGCAAGCCGCTGGCCAGCGGGACCCGCGCGAGGATTCCGACGCCGGCAGCGCGGGCCGCCGGCAGCACCTGTTCGAGTGGTTTGAGCCGGAAGGCGTTGAGGATGATCTGCACCGTGGCCACGTTCGGCCTCGCGATCGCGCTCAACGCCTCGTCGCAGGTCTCCACGGACACCCCGTAGGCGGCCACGGCCCCCTCGGCCACGAGGGTGTCGAGCGTGTCGAAGACGGCGTCGCGTCGGTAGACCTCGGACGGCGGGCAGTGCAGTTGCACCAGGTCCAGGGTGTCCATCCGCAGGTTGGACCGGCTGCGGTCCACCCATGCGCGCAGGTTCTCGGGCGTGAAGGAGTCCGCGATGTGGGGGTCGGCCCGTCGTCCGGTCTTGGTGGCGACCATCACCTCGACGTCCGGGCGGATCGCCCGGAAACGGGCGATCAGCTGCTCGCTGCGACCGTCGCCGTAGACGTCCGCGGTGTCGAAGAGACTGCCACCGGCGTTCACGGCGGCGTCCAGGATGGCCAGGGCATCACGGTCCTCGACGTGGCCCCAGTCGGCGCCCAACTGCCAGCAGCCGAGCCCGATCACCCCTACCTCGCGGCCGGTTCGACCAAGAGTCCGGTTCTCCACAACCGTCACCATAGGCCCCTGAGCTGGCCGCCCGCGGTCAAGTCCACCCGTGCGCGCGTCGAAGTGCACCCTGTGCTGACCCTCGACAACCGCGCCCGGCTGCGCGCCGCTCTGGCCTTCGACGTGGTGCTGTTCATCGCCGCCTGCCCCGGCTGCGGCGGACCCGCCGAGTGGTTGCAGCAGCGCGAGGACACCAGGGTGCGTACGCAGATCACCTGCACCACACCGGGTTGCCTACCCTGATCCGACCACGATCCGCGGGGTCAGGTCCGCCGCCGGCGGCGTCCAGGCGTCGGGATCGGCCACCACCTGGTCACCGCTTCGGATGTCCTTGACACTCCCCTGCGTGTCCGGATCGTCACCGGTGGTTGCGGGAAACCAGACGTAGGGGATCCCCCGCCGATCGGCGTAGCGGATCTGTTTGCCGAACCTCGCCGCGGACGGCGCGACCTCCGCCGGAATCCCCCGCCGCCGCAAGGCGATCGCGATCCGGGTGCTCTCGGCCCGCCGATCCTCCTCGACCACGGCCACCAGCACGCAGCTGGGGACGCTGCGATCGGCCGTCAGCACCCCGCGGGCGAACAGCGGGCCCAGGGTGCGGGTGAGGCCGAACGAGATGCCCACCCCCGGGTAGGTCCGGGAGCCGTCGGTGGCCAGGGACTCGTACCGGCCGCCGGAGCAGACCGATCCCAGGTGCTCCATGCCGGACATCCGGGTCTCGTAGACGGTGCCGGTGTAGTAGTCGAGCCCCCGGGCGATCCGCAGATCGGCCGCGACGGCGACCCGGTCGCCGGCCAGCGCCGAGGCGCCCTCGATCACCGCCACCAGCTCCTCGATGCCCTGCTCCAACAGGTCGTCCTTGACCCCCAACGCCCGGACCCGGTCGGCGAAGGATGCGTCCGGGGTGGTGATCCCGGCCAGCTCCAGGCACGCTCGGGCCTGGGACGCGTTGAGCCCGGCGGTCCCGGTGAGCAGCTCGGCGACGGCGCCCGGCCCGATCTTGTCGAGCTTGTCCACCGCCCGCATCACGGCACCGACGTCCTGGGCCCCGAGCCCCCGATAGAACCCCTCGATGAGCCGACGGTTGTTCAGCTGCAGCCGGACCGGGGGCAGCGGCAGCGCCGCCAGCGCCTCGGTCATCACCTGCGCGACCTCGACGTCGTGGTGGAACGGCAGCTCGCCCTCGCCCACCACGTCGATGTCGGCCTGGCAGAACTCGCGATAGCGGCCCTCCTGCGGCCGCTCACCGCGCCAGACCTTCTGGATCTGGTAGCGCCGGAAGGGGAAGGCCAGCCTCCCCGCGTTCTCGAGCACGTATCGGGCGAACGGCACGGTCAGGTCGAAGTGCAGCCCCAGCTGCCGCCCCGCCTCCACGCCGCCCTCGGCGGGCTCCTCCTCGGCCTGCAGGCGGCGCAGCACGTAGACCTCTTTGTCGATCTCACCTTTGCGCAGCAGCTCGCTCAGCGGCTCGGCGGCCCGGGTCTCGATCGGGGCGAAGCCCCAGGACTCGAAGCTGCCGCGCAGCGAGTCGATCAACTGCTGCTCGACGATGCGCTGCGCGGGCAACCACTCGGGGAAACCGGACAGCGGTGCGGGGCGGGTCATCGATCAGCCCCTGCCTCGAGCAGGTATGGGTTGGAGGCCCGTTCACGGGCCATCGTGGTCGCCGGCCCGTGGCCGGGCAGCACCAGGGCACCGTCCGGCTGGGGCAGAACCTTGGTGCGCAGCGAGTTCATCATCGCGGCGTGATCGCCTCCCGGCAGATCCGTGCGGCCGATGCTGCCCGCGAACAGCACGTCGCCGGTGATCAGGGTGGAGTCGATGGCCGCCTCGGCCGGCAGTCCCTCGGGGACGCCGTCGAGCGCGAACATCGCCGAGCCCTCGGTGTGTCCCGGGGAGTGGATCACCGTGGTCGCCAACCCGGCCAGGGCCAGCCGCTCGCCGTCGGCGATCACCCGGACGTCGTCCGGTTCGCGCCAGGTGGCCCGGGAGCCGAACTGCTGCTCGAGCATGGCGACCAACTGGGGCTCGAGGGTGGCGAACGGGTCCACCAATCGGTAGCGGTCCTCGCCGTGCACGAGTGCGGGGACGCCGTGGGCACCGCAGACCGGGGTGACCGAGTAGACGTGGTCGGCATGTCCATGGGTGAGCAGCACGGCCGCCGGGCGCAGTCGGTACTCCGCGAGCACCTGGGACAGGGTGTCCAGGACGCCGATGCCGGGGTCGACGACCAGGCACTCCTCGCCGGCCGCCGGGGCCAGCAGATAGCAATTGGTGTCGAACGCGGCTGCGGGGAACCCGATCACGAGCATCCGTCGAGCCTATCGACTGGGAACCCGGACAGTGCCCGCGGCGTCCACGCCTACACTTGGCGCCGCCGCACCCGCCAGTTCAGGACCCGCAGGTCCAGGCCGCCGACCCAGGGAGGACGGGCGTGTCGCCCAGTAGCCGTGAGAAGCAGTACGCCCGGCGCCGCTACGAGAAGTGGCAGGAGCGCCGCGAGACCAGGATGGCGCACCAGCGGGCGCTGCGACGGCGGGCGCTGCTCGCCGTGGGCGCGGTGGTCGCGACGCTGGCCGTGGTCGGTGTCGTGACGGTGTTCGCCAAGAGCCCCTCCGACTCCACCACGACGGCCGCCGCCACCCCGAGCGCCGGCGCCGCCACCCCGAGCGCCGACACCTCCAACCCGTGCGGTCAGCCCCCGGACGCGCAGCCCTCCAAGGCCACCTACGACGGCGCGCCCCCGGCGAGCCTGGCGGAGAGCCGCACCTGGACCCTTGCCCTGGACACCAGCTGCGGCCCGCTCCGCATCGAACTGGACGGCGCCAAGGCCCCGAAGGCGGTGGCGAGCACGATCTTCCTCGTCCGCAAGGGCTTCTACGACAACACTCGCTGTCACCGAATCACGACCGAGGGAATCTATGTGCTCCAGTGCGGCGATCCCCTCGCCACCGGGAGCGGAGGCCCCGGGTACAGCTACGGTCCCGTCGAGAACGCCCCCGCCGACAACGTGTACCCCGCGGGGACCGTCGCCATGGCCCGGCAGGGGGGCAAGGGTGACAGCATGGGTAGCCAGTTCTTCCTGGTCTACAAGGACTCCACCATCCCCAGCGACAGCGCCGGTGGCTATAGCGTGATCGGGAAGATCGTCGGAGGCCTCGACGTGGTCGAGAAGGTGGCCGCGGGAGGTGTCCAGGGGGGCGGCACGGACGGTCCCCCCACCCGGGCGATCGCGATCACGGGGGCCACGGTCGGCTGACGAGGGGCGGACGAAGCGGTGAGCGCAGAGCAGTGGGGCCGGGTGGACCCGGACGGCACGGTGTGGGTTCGGGCGGCCGACGGTGAGCGTGCCGTCGGCTCCTACCCGGGTGCCTCCGAGCAGGAGGCTCTGGCGTACTTCGTGCGCAAGTACGACGACCTCGCCGCGCAGGTCCACCTGCTGGAGCAGCGTATCGCGGCCGGGCAGGTGAACGGGTCCGCCGCGAACTCGGCGATCGACAGGCTTCGCGCGGCCGTGACCGACGCCCACGCCGTCGGCGACCTGGAGGCCCTGGACCGTCGGCTCACCGCCCTGGAGCCGTTGGCCCAGGCCCGCCGGGCCGCGGTCGCGCGGGCCCGGACGACGGCCAGGGAGGCGGCCCTGGCGGAGCGGACGGCGCTGGTGGAGGAGGCCGAGGCGCTGGCCTCGGCCGACCCGGAGCGCATGCCCTGGAAGACCTCCGGCGACCGGCTGCGCGAGCTGTTCGACACCTGGCGCAGGATGCAGCGTCAGACGCGGCTCGACAAGCACACCGAGGACGAGCTCTGGAAACGCTTCAGCCATGCCCGGACCGCCTTCGACCGCAAGCGGCGCCACCACTTCAGCGCGCTCGACGAGCAGCGCGCCTCCGCACGCCAGGTCAAGGACCGCCTGGTCGCCGAGGCCGAGGCGCTGGCCACGACCACCGACTGGTCGACCGGCGCGACCGGCTTCCGCGAGCTGATGAGGCACTGGCGCGCGGCGCCGAGGGCCGGACGGCGCGAGGAGGACCAACTGTGGGCCCGGTTCCGGGCCGCACAGGACGCCTTCTTCGCCGCCCGGGACGCCGCCCTCAGCGAGGCGGACGCCGAGTACCGGGCCAACCTCGAGGTCAAGGAGGCGATCCTGGC
>CAYYCE010000154.1:0-6939 GCA_964469635.1 uncultured Kineosporiaceae bacterium | reverse complement strand
TGTCGTAGCGTCGGCCGCGGAAGATCACCCCGTACACGCCCGCGCCCTCACCCGAGGCGTTGGTGAGGGTCTGCAGCGCGTCGGTCAGCTGGATCTCCCCGCCCCGGCCGGGCGCCGTGGTCCCCAGCACGTCGAAGATCCGCGGGTGGAGCACGTAGCGGCCGATCACTGCGAGATTGCTGGGCGCCTGGCTCGGGTCGGGCTTCTCGACCATGCCGGTCACCCGCACCACATCGCCCGCCTCGGTCGGCTGCACCGCGGCGCAGCCGTACAGCCCGATCTGCTCGCGGGGCACCTCCATGAGCGCCACCACCGAGGCCCGGGTGCGCCGCTGGACGTCGATCATCCGGGACAGCAGCGGGTCGCGGACGTCGATCAGGTCGTCGCCGAGCAGCACCGCGAACGGGTTGCCGCCGACGTGGTGGACGGCGCACATCACGGCGTGGCCGAGTCCCTTGGGGTCGCCCTGGCGCACGTAGTGGACATCCGCCAGGACGTTGGACTTCTGCACCCGGGCCAGCCGGCGCAGGTCACCCTTGGACTCCAGCGCCTCCTCGAGCTCCCAGGCCCGGTCGAAGTGGTTCTCCAGCGAGGTCTTGTTGCGCCCCGTGACCATCAGCACGTCGGAGAGCCCGGCCGCCACGGCCTCCTCGACCACGTACTGGATGGCCGGTTTGTCGACCACCGGCAACATCTCCTTGGGAGTGGCCTTGGTGGCGGGCAGGAAGCGGGTCCCCAGGCCGGCGGCCGGGATCACCGCCTTCGTGACCGCCGGCCCCAAGGCGGCGTCCGAATCCGTCAGCGCGCCGTGCTGTGTCACCGCGGTGTTCATCAGGTCGGTCATGCCCACTCCCTCGGGCAGCTCAGGGCTGCTCTCGTCTCGGCCGTGGCCCCCGGATCCGTTGCGGAACGTCTCGGTCGGTTCGGCCCCCGGACCGCTGCTCCATTCTTACCGTGCGTCATGGGTCTGCGCTG
The DNA here is from genome assembly GCA_964469635.1 of uncultured Kineosporiaceae bacterium. Taxonomy (GTDB): domain Bacteria; phylum Actinomycetota; class Actinomycetes; order Actinomycetales; family Kineosporiaceae; genus JADJPO01. The sequence continues at coordinate 5,964 of CAYYCE010000154.1, read as the reverse complement.
TGTGAGCTGGAAACCAGTCACGTGCTATCAATCGTGCGGCCATCCAGGCGGCCCTCTCTACCTCGGCAGCACCTGGCGTGAGCTGGACAGCGGGGGCGGCACCGCCACGCACCATCGGTCCCTCCCCTCCCGTTTCGCCTGGTAGAGCGCCACGTCGGCGGCGTGCAGGACGGCCGCGGCGGTGCCGCCGTGCTCGGGGTAGGTGGCGATCCCCACCGAGACCGTCACCGGCATGGCGGCGGCCGGCTCCGAACCCGCGGGGCCCCGGAACGGCTCGCCCCGCACCCGCTCCATCACCCGGCGCACCACCGCCTCGGCGCCGCCGGTGCCGGTCTCGGGCAGGACGACGGCGAACTCCTCGCCGCCGCGGCGCGCCACCAGGTCCACCTCGCGCAGGCAGGAGTGCAGCCGGCCGGCGAACTCGCGCAGCACGGCGTCGCCGAAGGCGTGGCCCAGGGTGTCGTTGACGTTCTTGAAGTGGTCGAGGTCGAGCATCAGCACCGACAGCGTGCGCCCGAATCGATGGGCCCGCTCCACCTCGCGCGACAGGGTGAGAGTGAGGTGCCGGACGTTCGCCGCCCCGGTGAGCGGATCGGTGACCGAGAGCCGCTGCGCGTCCAGGTGGGCGTGGACGTTGGCCACGGCGGTGGCCGCGTGCGAGGCCAGGGCGCTCACCGCGGCCCTGCTCCCCTCGTCGAAGGCCGGCCGGCCGGCCGCGCGGGCCAGCACCAGGACGCCGAGCATCTGGTTCCCGGTCACCATGGGGACGGCGAGCGCCGGACCGGCGAGCGGCTCGAGGTCTGCCGTGGCCGTCTCCCGGGTGCTGGCGGCCCGGGAGGCCAGGCTGGTCAGCCGGTCCAGAACGGCCGCGCTGCGCGCCGGGGGTTCGCCGTCCGGGACGACGCCCACCCGCTCGGCCAGCCCGGCGCCGTCCCCGAGCAGCACCGCGACCGCACTGGCCCTCCCGCCGCGCCGCGCCGCCTCGGCGACGGTGCGCAGCAGGGCGTCGAGGTTGTGGGTGTTGGCCAGCGTCTCCCCGACGTAGGCGAAGGTCTCGGCCAGGGCCGCGTGGTGACGCTCCAGGTCTTCCGCGCTGGTCTCGAGGCGATCGGCGAGCGCGTCGATCGCCTCGCCGAGGCGGCCGACCTCGTCCCGGCCTCGGACCCCGGAGCGCACCCGCGGCTCGCCGGCCGCGAGCCGCTGCGCCGTCCGGGCCAGCACGGTGATCGGCCGCGCCAGCCGGCCGGCCAGCAGGACCAGGACGGCGAACACGGCGCCGGCGGCGAGCAACGGCACCGCGGCGGCCCGCAGCGGGGTCGGCGCGCCCGCGGCCAGGGGCTGGGACAGCACCAGGCCGTAGGGCAGTCCCGCCGGGGCCGGGTCACGGCGGTAGCGGCGGCCGTCGTCCGTGCCCACGGCCACCGCGGCCCCGGCCGAGCCCGACGAATCGGCGGCCGGGGACTCGGCGGGGCCGGTCAGCGCGAGGCTCATCGACGGCGCCACGGCCGCGCCCCAGCGGTCCAGGGCCGCCCGGTCCAGCACCGTGTAGGCGAGGACCCGTCCCAGTTGGGCGCCGCTCGCGGCGGGCACCGCGACCGTCTCGGCGAGGGCCGGCGAGGTGACGGCGACCGGCGAGGCGCAGGTGGAGCCGGTCAACGCCAGGAGATCCGCGGTCCCGAGCGCCGACGCGGAGGCCCCGGCGGAGGGAGCCGAGCCCACCAGATCGGCCGAGGAGGCGACCACGCTGGAGCCGGCCACGACGGCGAGCTGGATCCCCGCCGGTCCCGGATCGGGTTCGGCCGCCGACGCAGCCACCGCCGCCCGGGCGAGCGCGGCGTCCAGGCTCACCCGCCCGGACAGCCGGACGGCCACCGTGTGCGCCCGTTCGGCCAGCAGTGCGCAGTGTTGCGTCATCGACGTCGTCACAGCGGCCTCGGCCCGCCCCAGCGCGGCGTCCTGCGCCCGCCGGGAGGCCTGGGGCATGAGGACGCCGAGCAACAGCCACGTGGCCACGGCCGGCCCGACCATGACCCCGGCCAGAACCCAGACCAGGCGCGCGCGCAGGGACACTCCCCCGCCTTCCCGGTACCCGGCTCCCTCGAACCGGACGCCACTCCCCGACTCGTCAGAACATTCCGTGACCGAATAGTGTCACGATGTAACCAAAGACTCCCAATCGGCACGTCGCCCGCGGTGAGGTTCCCCTCGGCGGGCATCGGCGCCACCCGGAGGTAGGCTCGTTCCGAGGGGAGGCGGTCAAGGCGAAACCTGTGGCGGACAGCGATCTCCACGTCCTCGTCGAGGCCAAGGCCGCGCTGCGTCGGCGGGTTCGTGCCGAGCGCCGCCGACGTCCGGACGAGCGCCGCGAGAGCGACGCGCGCTCTCTCGCCGGCGGCCTGCTCGAGGTGCCGGCCGTGGCTCGGGCCCGTTGTGTCTCGCTCTACGCCTCGATGCCCGACGAGCCGGGCACGGAGCCGCTGCGGGCGGCCCTCGCGCGGGCGGGGATCCGGGTGCTGCTGCCGATCGTGCTCGCCGACCGACGGCTCGACTGGGCGGACGACGTGGGCGAACTGATCCCGGCGTCCGGGCTGGGCGGCCCGGAGCCGGCCGGTCCGCGCCTGGGCGAGACCGGCATCCGGCGGGCCGACGCGCTGCTGATCCCGGCCCTGGCGGTGGACACCCTGGGCCACCGACTCGGTCAGGGCGCCGGGTACTACGACCGCGTGCTCACCCTGGTGGACCTGAGGATCCCGGTGATCGCCCTGGTCCACGACGACGAAGTCCTCGACGCGGCGATCGAGGCCGTCCCGACGCAGGCCCACGATCGAGGGGTCCATGCCGTGGCCACGCCGCGCCGTTACCTGCCTCTGACGTGACCTCCCGATCACCGCGGTGAACATCCACGACCTCGGGGGCGTGCTCCTCGTCTCCTCGGCCGTCCTGATGATCGCGATCGCGGCCGTACGGCTCAGCGTCATCCTCGGTCTGCCCTCGCTGCTGGTCTATCTCGGGCTCGGCGTGGCGATCGGCGAATCGGGCCTGGGCCTGGTGTTCGAGGACGCCGAACTGACCGGCGTCCTCGGGTACGCGGCGCTGATCCTGATCCTGGCCGAGGGCGGGCTGTCCACCCGCTGGTCGACCATCCGGCCCGCCGTGGTCCCGGCGGCCGCCCTGGCCACCGTGGGCACCGCCGTCTCGATCGGGGTGATGGCCGCCGCGGCCCACTACCTGGTCGGCCTGCAATGGCGGACGGCGCTGCTCACCGGGGCGGTGCTGTCCTCGACCGATGCGGCCGCCGTGTTCTCGGTGCTGCGCACGGTGCCGCTGCCGGCCCGGCTGGTGGGCATGTTGGAGGCCGAGTCGGGCTTCAACGACGCCCCGGTCGTGATCGCGGTGGTGGCGCTGACCTCGGGGGCCCTCGGCGAGAGCGACGCGGCCTGGTGGGAGCTGGCGCTGCACGCGCTGGCCGAACTGGCCATCGGAGCGGTGGTCGGCTACGCCATCGGCCGGCTCGGCGCCGCCGGGCTGCGGCGGGTGGCGCTGCCCTCCTCGGGCCTGTACCCGATCTCGGTGATGGGCCTGGTGACCTTCGCCTACGGGACGGCCGGGGTCACGCACGGCTCGGGGTTCCTCGCGGTCTACGTCGCGGCCCTGGTGCTGGGCAACAGACGGCTGCCCCACGCGGCCGCCGTGCGGGGATTCGCCGAGGGCCTGGGCTGGGTGTCCCAGATCGGCCTGTTCGTCCTCCTGGGGTTGCTGGCCTCGCCCGCACGCCTGCCCGGCGTGGTGATCCCCGCGGTGCTCTCCGGGCTCGTACTGCTGCTGCTGGCGCGGCCGCTGTCGGTGCTGCTGAGCGTGTCCTGGTTCCGGATCCCGTTACGCGAGCAACTGTTCCTGTCCTGGGCGGGCCTGCGCGGCGCGGTCCCGATCGTGCTGGCCACCGTGCCCTGGAGCCACAGCCTGCCCAGTAGCGAACGGTTGTTCGACATGGTGTTCGTCCTGGTCGTGGTGCTCACCCTGGTGCAGGGTCCGACCCTGCCCTGGGTAGCCCGCCTGCTGGGGCTGTCCGCGGATCTGACGGCCACCGACCTCGATGTGGACTCCAGCCCGCTCGGGGTGCTCGACGCCGACGTCATCCATGTCCGGGTGGGTCCGTCGTCGCGGCTGCACGGCGTCGAGGTGTTCGAACTCCGGCTGCCCGCACGGGCCAACGTCACGCTGGTGGTGCGGGACGGCGAGGCCTTCGTGCCCGAGCCGACGACGATGCTGCGCCGCGGCGACGACCTGATCGTGGTGGCCACGTCGAGCGTGCGGGCCGCGGCCGAGGACCGACTCGCAGCCGTCAGCCGCACCGGCAAGCTCGCGGGGTGGCTGCCCGCAGGGTGAGGCATACATCTGGCACTCCAGGCGTTAGAGTGCCAGTGCCGGAGAGTGGCAGTGCCGGTGTCTCGTGCCCGACCAGGAGGTTCCTCGTGCCCACGTACGCCTACACGTGTTCCGCGTGCGACCACCGTTTCGACGTCCAGCAGTCGTTCGCGGACGACGCGCTGTCCGAGTGCCCCCGGTGCGCGGGCCGGGTACGCAAGCTGTTCAACACCGTCGGCATCGTGTTCAAGGGGTCCGGCTTCTACCGCACCGACTCCCGGGGATCCGCCGGCACGCCGGCCGATGCCGCGAGCACCTCCTCCGGCTCCGGCGACGGCTCGCCGAAGACCTCGGGCTCGTCGGGTTCCACCGATTCCTCGGGCTCGTCGGCGAACGGCGGTTCGTCGTCCGGGTCATCCGGGTCGTCCGGGTCCTCGACCTCCTCCGGCTCGACCGGGTCCAAGGGCGCCAGCACCTCGGCCGCGTGATGGGTCGCCCGTCCACAGGCCGGACACCGCGTCGAGGTTGTCCACAGGAGGTCCCGGGGCTCACCGCGCGCCCGCCGTCCGCCCGGTAGCGTCGGCCAGGTGACGAACTCCTCGGTCCCGCCGACCTCCGACGCGTCCATCTCGTCCGGGGCGACACACGCCCGGGTCGGTGTGATCGGCGGATCCGGCTTCTACTCCTGGCTCGACGAGGCCACCCCGGTCCCGGTGCGAACGCCCTTCGGGGAACCCAGCGAGGTCCCCGTCATCGGTCATGTGGCCGGCCGGCCGGTAGCCTTCCTGCCGCGGCACGGGCGGGACCACCGCTACCCGCCCCACCGGGTGAACTACCGGGCGAACCTGTGGGCGTTGCGCGCGCTCGGCGTCCGCCAGGTCTTCGGCCCCTGCGCGGTCGGCTCGCTGCGGGAGGATCTGGGTCCCGGCTCGCTGGTGGTCCCCGATCAGAGCATCGACCGCACCTGGGGTCGCGAGCACACCGTCTTCGAAGGTGCGGCCGGTCACGGCGACGGGCACGTCGTCCACGTGGCGTTCGCCGACCCGTACTGCCCCCGCGGCCGGCGGGTCGCCGTCGACGCCGCCACCGCCCAGGGGTGGCCGCCGCAGGACGGCGGCACCATGGTCGTGATCAACGGCCCCCGATTCTCCTCCCGGGCCGAATCGCGGTGGCACGCCTCCCTCGGGGCGGACCTGGTCGGCATGACCGGCCTGCCCGAGGCGTCCATCGCCCGCGAACTGGCCATGTGCTACACGTGCCTGGCGGTCGTCACCGACCTCGACGCCGGCGTCGAGCACGGCGACGGAGTCACCCACGCCGAGGTGATGGCGGAGTTCGCGCGCAGCATCGACCGGCTCAAGATCGTGCTGTCGGCCGCCGTCGCCGCCCTCCCCGAGGACGACGGGTGCGGCTGCCGTCACTCCCTCGACGGGCTGCCGCTGCCGTTCGACCTGCCCTGAGAATCCCGATGGATTCCCTGCGCGGCGCCCGGCGCTCCCTGGCGCGGGCGCTGCACGCCCGTCGCCGCCTGGTCGTCGCGGCGCTGCTCGCGGCCGCCGCCGCCGCCGGCCTGCCGGTCCTGGCCCCATCACCGACGCC
>CAYYCE010000153.1:0-6956 GCA_964469635.1 uncultured Kineosporiaceae bacterium | reverse complement strand
ACGTCACACGATGCCCATCGCCCTCCTGAGCGCAACGTCACGCCGCACCCGTCTGGCGGGCACAGCGTGACGTTGTGCCCGTCGGGAGTAGGGGGCGCCCGTCGGGAGTAGGGGGCGCCCGTCGGGAGCAGGGGGCGCCCGTCGGGAGCAGGGAGCGCCCGTCGGGGGGGCGGACGGGCCCGAACGGCCCGCGCGGTGCATACTGGCCTCGACACGCACGCGTGCTCCGGGGTCGGTGCAATTCCGAACCGGCGGTGACAGTCCGCGACCCGACCGCAGCCAGCGGCCGGTTGACCTGGTGGAATTCCAGGACCGACGGTGAGAGTCCGGATGGGAGGCGCACGCTGCGGCGTCACGAGGCCCGGGCGGCCCCCGCCCCGGTCCTCGTCACGCCGCGAGTGACCATGCCCCGGAGCCCGTGCCCGAACCAGGCAGCACGGAGCAGGAGGGGCCCGCCACATGGTCACGGCGAGCGGCGCCGGTCGTCCCGACGTCGACCACGACCGTCACAGCGACCGGTACGACGACCGGTACGACGAGGCGATGCACGCCGCCCTGGCCGCCGCCGCACGCGGCCCGGTGCGCGGCCCGAACCCGCGCGTCGGCTGCGTCCTGCTGGGTCCGGGCGGCGAGCGGCTGGCCGAGGGCTGGCATCGCGGCGCCGGGACGGCACACGCCGAGGTGGACGCCCTGCGCCGGGCCGCCGAGGCGGACCGACAGGTCCGGGGCGCCACCGCCGTGGTCACTCTGGAGCCCTGCAGCCACACCGGGCGCACCCCGCCGTGCACCCGCGCGCTCATCGAGGCCGGTGTCGCCCGGGTCGTGATCGGTGCCGAGGACCCCAATCCGAGGGCCGCGGGCGGAACCACGGCGCTGCGGTCCGCGGGCGTCGAGGTGATCACGGGTGTGTCCCACGCCCAGTGCGAGGCGCTCAACGCCCGCTGGCTGCACGCCGTCCGCCGCGGCCGCCCCTATGTGATCTGGAAGTTCGCCGCCACCCTGGACGGCCGCAGCGCCGCCGCCGACGGCACCAGCCGCTGGATCACCGGTGAGCCGGCCCGGGCCGACGTCCACCGTCGCCGCGCCGAGGCCGACGCCATCGTGGTCGGTACCGGAACCGTGCTCGCCGACGACCCGGCGCTCACGGTGCGCTCCGCCGACGGCGGGCTGGTCGGGGAGCAACCGCTGCGCGTGGTGATCGGCGAGCGGGAACTGCCCGCCGGCTCCCAGGTGCTCGACGCCCGGGCCCCGACCCTGCTGTTGCGCACCCGCGACCTGGCGCAGGCCCTGGCCGAGCTGGCGCGCCGGGAGATCCGCACCGTCTGGCTCGAGGGCGGGCCGCGGCTGGCCGCAGCCTTCTGGCGGGCCGCTCTGGTCGACGAGGTGCTGTGCTACCTGGCACCGGCGCTGTTGGGGACGGGGCCGGCGGCCGTGGCGGACCTCGGCGTCGTGACCATGGCCGACATCGCCCGGCTCGAGCTGCGCGAGGTCCGGCGCCTCGGCGACGACGTGCTGCTGAGCGCCGTCCCCGCCCGCCCAAGGTCAGGCCGGGCCCCATCGCCCCACACCCCGCCCGTCCACGTTCAGGAGGTCTAGAGATGTTCACCGGAATCGTCGAGGAGCTCGGCGAGGTCGTCGCCCTGGAGCACGGCGCCGAATCGGCCAGGATCACCGTGCGCGGCCCCCTGGTGACATCCGACGCCGCCCAGGGCGCCTCGATCGCCGTGAACGGGGTCTGCCTGACCGTGGTCGAACTGGAGGGCCAGCGGTTCACCGCGGACGTCATGGCCGAGACGCTCCGGCGCACCTCGCTGGCCACGCTGGCCCCCGGGAGCCGGGTGAACCTCGAGCGTCCGGTGCCCGCGGCCGGCCGCCTCGGCGGCCACGTCGTTCAGGGCCACGTGGACGGCGTCGGCACGGTGGTGACCCGGACCCCCGGCGACCGTTGGGAGACGGTGCGCATCGCCGTCCCGGCCGATCTGGCCCGATATGTGGCCGAGAAGGGCTCGATCGCCGTCGACGGGGTCTCGCTCACCGTGGTCGAGGTCGGCGACGACCCCCCGGGACTCACGGTCTCGCTGATCCCCGAGACCCTGGCACGGACCACGCTGGGGCTGCGGGCCCCGGGGGATCGGGTGAACCTCGAGGTCGACGTCCTGGCGAAGTACACCGAGCGGCTGCTCGCCGCGGGCGGCCGAACGGCCTCGGCCGCCCGACCGGTGGAGGCCCTGCGATGAACCTGTTCACCCGGATCCTCGACGCCACACTGACCATCGGGGGTCACGACATCCTGTGGCGCGAGATCGTCGGCAACCTGTTCGGCCTCGCCAGCGCGATCGGCGGCATGCGGCGCCGGGTCTGGGCCTGGCCCGTGGGCGTCGTCGGCAACGTGCTGCTGTTCACCGTGTTCCTGGGCGCCGCGTTCAACACCCCGCAGGGGGCCAACCTGCTCGGCCAGGCCGGCCGCCAGGTGATGTTCGTGATCGTGGCGGTGTACGGCTGGATCCGTTGGCGGTCCGTCCGGGCGGCCAGGGTCCAGGCGGCCGGCGACGCCGACGTGGCCGCGGACGACGAGGGCGCGGTGCAGCCGCGCTGGGCCACCGGGACCGAGCGGAGCGGCCTGATCGTGGTCGCCGTCGTGCTGGTGGCGGTGCTCACCCCGCTGTTCCGGGCCCTCGGGTCCTACGAGCCGGTCTGGGCCGACGCCTGGATCTTCACCGGTTCGTTGCTCGCGAGCTATTCGATGGCCCGCGGATGGGTGGACTTCTGGTTGATCTGGATCGGCGTGGACGTGGTCGGCGTGCCGCTGCTGCTGCGCGCCCAGCTCTACCCCTCCGCCACTCTCTACCTGATCTACGGAGGATTCGTGATCTGGGGATTCGCGGTGTGGCTGGCCGTCTCGCGCCGGGCCGGGGCCACGCCCGAGCCGGCGACGGTGGCCCGGTGACCGCCGTGACGAGCGAGATCCACCTGGACGGCGTCGAGGACGCCCTCGCCGCGCTGCGGGCCGGCCGGCCGGTGATCGTCGTCGACGACGCCGATCGGGAGAACGAGGGGGACGTCGTCCTGGCCGCGGCGCACGCCGATGAACGCTGGGTCGCCTGGGCGGTGCGTCACGGATCGGGTCTGCTGTGCGCCCCGATGCCCGCCGCCTGGGCCGACCGGCTGCGGCTGCCGGTCATGGTCGAGGACAACCAGGACGCGCGGAAGACGGCCTACACGGTCACCGTGGACGCCGCAGCGGGCATCACCACCGGCATCAGCGCCGCCGACCGCGCCCTGACGCTGCGGCTGCTGGCGGGTGAGCGGACCACGCCGTCGGACCTGATCCGCCCCGGGCACGTGCTGCCGCTGCGGGCGGTGCCCGGCGGCGTCCGGGAGCGGCCGGGGCACACCGAGGCCGCGGTGGAGCTGTGCACCCTGGCGGGGCTGCCGCCGGTCGGGATGATCTGCGAGCTCGTGGCCGACGACGGGTCGATGCTGCGGCTGCCCGGGCTGCGTCGGTTGTGCGACGCCACCGGGCTGCCGCTGGTCAGCATCGCCGACCTCGCCGATCACCTCGCCGAGCGCGACCGCCGCGAGCGGGTGGAACGGGTCGCGGTGACCCGGCTGCCCACCCGGCACGCCACCTTCGAGGCGTTCGGCTACCGGGACCGGCGCACCGGGGCCGAGCACCTGGCGCTGGTGGCCGCGCCTGCCGCCCGGGCCGCGGCGCCGGACGGCGGGTCCCGGGAGGCGCCGCTGGTCAGGGTCCACTCCGAATGCCTCACCGGGGACGCCCTCGGGTCGTTGCGCTGCGACTGCGGCCCCCAGCTGGAGGCCTCGCTCGAGAACGTGGCCCGTGAGGGCGGGGCCGTCGTCTACCTGGGCGGCCACGAGGGCCGCGGGATCGGGCTGTTGGCCAAGCTGTCGGCCTACCAGCTGCAGGACGGCGGGCTGGACACGGTGGCCGCCAACGTCCGGCAGGGACTGCCCGCCGATGCCCGGGAGTACGGTGCGGCGGCGGCCGTCCTGGCCGACCTCGGGATGCCCCGGGTGCGGTTGCTCACCAACAACCCGGCCAAGGTGAACGGGTTGGCCGCGGCGGGCATCGAGGTGGCCGAACGGGTGCCCCTGATCGTGGGCCGCGGCGCGCTCAACGGCGCCTACCTCGAGGCCAAGCGCGACCTCATGGGCCACCAGCTCTGAGGCGCCGTCCCAGTCGTCGTTCGTGATCAGGAGATCCGAGCCCTGCGAGAGAGAGGACCGACAGTGAGCGGACACGGGGCACCGGCGGTGCAGGCGGACGGCACGGGACTGCGCGTGGCGCTGGTCTCGGCGTCCTGGCACGCCGAGGTCATGGCGGGCCTGCGGGACGGCGCCCGCAAGGCGCTTGCCCAGGCGGGGGTCGCGGAGGTGGTCGAGGTGGAGGTGCCGGGCAGTTTCGAGCTGCCGGTGGCCGCGGCCCGGCTGGCCCGGCGCGCCCAGGACCCGGTGGACGCCGTGGTGGCCCTCGGCGTGGTCATCCGCGGCGGCACGCCGCACTTCGAGTACGTCTGCCAGGCGGCCACGGTCGGGCTCACCGACGTGGCCGTGGGCACCGGCGTCCCGGTCGGTTTCGGGGTGTTGACCTGCGACACCGACGAGCAGGCCCGCGATCGGGCGGGGCTCACGGGCTCGCGGGAGGACAAGGGGTACGAAGCGGCCATGGCGGCGGTCGAGACGGCCTCGACGCTGCGTAGGCTGGGTGCGTGAAGACCTTCGAATCCCTGTTCGTCGAGCTGAGTGAGAAGGCGGCCACCCGGACACCCGGTTCGGGGACGGTGCGCCGGCTCGACGCCGGGGTGCACGCCATCGGCAAGAAGGTCGTCGAGGAGGCCGCCGAGGTCTGGATGGCCGCCGAGCACGAGAGTGATGAGCGCACCGCCGAGGAGATCTCGCAGCTGCTGTATCACGTCCAGGTGCTGATGCTCGCCAAGGGACTCACCCTGGACGACGTGTACACCCATCTGTGACCGGTCCGCACCCGCCCGACCGCAACCGGTCGAACACCCGCAACCAGCCGCAACCAGCCGCGAGGACACCCATGCTCCGCGTTGCCGTTCCGAACAAGGGATCGCTGTCCGCCGACGCCGCAACGATGCTCGAGGAGGCCGGCTACCGCCAGCGGCGAGATTCCCGTGAGCTGATGATCAGCGACGCCGACAACGGCGTGGAGTTCTTCTACCTGCGGCCTCGGGACATCGCCGTCTACGTCGGCGCCGGCACCCTGGACGTCGGCATCACCGGCCGGGACCTGCTGCTCGACTCCTGCACCGCCGCTCGCGAGGTGATGCCGTTGGGCTTCGGCTCCTCGACCCTCCGGTTCGCCGCCCGTCCGGGGGACCGCTCGTCGGTGGCCGACCTCGCCGGTGCCCGGGTGGCCACCAGCTACGCCGGACTGGTCTCCGCCCACCTGGCCGAGCGGGAGATCGAGGCGGGCGTGGTCCGGTTGGACGGCGCGGTCGAGACCGCGGTGCGACTCGGCGTCGCCGACGTGATCGCGGACGTCGTCGAGACCGGCAGCACGCTGCGCGCGGCCGGTCTGGAGGTCTTCGGCGAGCCGATCCTGCGTTCGGAGGCGGTGCTCATCCGCCGGGAGGATCGCGAGGACGCCGACCGGCCACGCGGTCTCGACGTGCTGCGGCGCCGGCTCGAGGGGGTCCTGGTGGCCCGCCGGTACGTGCTCATGGACTACGACGTGCGCGTGGAGACGGTCGAGAAGGCCTGCGCGATCACCCCGGGCCTGGAGTCGCCGACGGTCTCCCCCCTGCGCGACGAGGGATGGGTGGCGGTCCGGGCGATGGTCAGCCGCCACATCACCAACCAGGTGATGGACGACCTGTACGCGATCGGCGCCCGCGCCATCCTCGTGACCAGCATCCACGCATGTCGGCTCTGAGGAGGCCCCGATGGCGCAGGGGGTGAACCCGGCTGACCTGCACCGGCCGTTCCGTTCCCGCCGCGGCAGGCTCGTCGCCCTGGTGATCGGGACGGCCCAGTTCGTGTTCCTCGCCGGGGTGGCGATCTGGTTGCCGGCCCCGTTCATCTGGGTCGACAAGGCCCTCCTGCTGGTGGTCACCGGCGGGGTGGCCTTCGGCCTGTGGCGGTTCGCGCAGGTGCGCGCGATCGCCACATCGTCCGGCCTCGTGGTTCACAACCTGGTGCGGACGACGCGCCTCGAGTGGGCGCAGATCGTCGCCGTCCGGCTCGGCGGCGGCAATCCGTGGGTCAGCCTCGACCTGGACGACGGCGACACCCTCGCCGTGATGGCGATCCAGCGCGCGGACGGCGACCGGGCGCAGGGCGAGGCGAAGCGCCTGGCGACCCTGGTGGCGCTGCACAGCCGGACCGACCGCAACACGTGACACCGTTGCCCCGCCCCACCGCCGGGCTCCGCGCCGTGCCGGTGATGACCCTGGGTCGGCGGGGTGATCAGGACCGAGCTCAGCCCTTGGCGGCCGCCTCGACCGCCGCCTTGAGCACATCGGGGGCGTAGCTCTTGATCTGGGTGCCGTTCACCACGATGGTCGGGGTGGCGTTGAAGCCGTCCTTGGAGAACTGGTCGGTGACCTCCTTGGTCCAGGCGTCGTACTGCAGACCGGTGATCGCCGGTTCGATCGCGGCCTTGTCCGCGCCGGCGGTGACGGCCAGGTCGACGATCTGCGCGTCGGTCAGCCCGGGGCCGTTCTCAGCGGGTTGGTTCGCGAACAGCGCCTTGTGGAAGGCCAGGAACGCGTCGGGGCTGGAGTTGATCACCGCCGCGGCCGCGTTGAGCGAGCGCGTCGAGTAGTCGTCGGTGGAGTAGTGATCGAGGATCGCGACCGGGTGGTAGATCACCTTGGCGGTGCCGTCCTCGACCCACTTGTCGATCTGGGCGCCGTTCTCGTCCTCGTGGTTCTTGCAGGCCGGGCACTGGAAGTCCTCGTACATCTCGA
>CAYYCE010000152.1:854-6990 GCA_964469635.1 uncultured Kineosporiaceae bacterium | reverse complement strand
CCGCGACCGCTCCGGTCCCCCCGGTCGAGGTGGACGTCCCGCCGCATCCGGCCAGGGCGAGCAGACCGAGGGAACCGAGGGAGCCGAGCAGGATGTCGCGTCGCGAAAGGGGTGTCATGAAGGGGCTCCCTGTCGAGTGGGCGGTGAGGGGACGGTCGAACGGGCGATCCGGTGATCGGGTCGTGGTGGGATCTCAGGCGCAGCGGAACACCTCGCGTCCCGAACGCGCGGCGGCGTCCTGGACCGCGAGGGTGTCCCGGACGACACCGAAGACCTCATCGAGCGGCAGCGGCGCATCGGCGATCCGCAGGTTGGCGTTGGTGACGGCCACCGGGTGCCACCAGGCGCCGTCCGTGGTGACGGTCGGTTCGGGCTCCACGGTGTCGACCGAGACGTGCACCCCGCTCTCGGCGAAGCCCTCGGCGGCGACGGGACGGATCAGCCGGTCCTCGGCCTTGATGCCCTGGTCGTCCAACCGGCCGTGCAGCGCCGTGATCGCCTCGGCGTCCTCGTCGAAGAGGGTCGCGGCCACCCTGACCCGGAACCCCAGGTCGGCGGCCAGGCCGATCCCGGCGAACGCCCGGTTCCAGGACCCCTCGCCCCGTTGCCGGTCGTGCAGGTCGGGGGTGGCCGAGTCGAGGCTGATCTGAAGGATGACCGAGCGGTCCATCCGCTCCAGCGTCTCGCGCCGCCGGCCCCGGGCGAAGACCATCGCGTTGGTGAGGATGGTGCGCGAGAGCCCGTCGGCGGCCGCGACCAGCTCGCCGAGGTCGGGGTGCATGAACGGTTCGCCGCCGGTGAAGAACACCTCGCGGCCGGCCAGGGCCCGGAACTGTTCGAACGCGACGCGCGCCACGTCGGGATCGAAGCGGCGGGCCGCCGCGCCGGGCGAGGAGCGGGCACAGCAGTAGTGGCAGGCGAGATTGCAGTCGAAGTTCGTGTAGACCCAGAGCCGTTGCCCGACGGGCGTTCTCCGGCCCGCGCTGAACAGGCTCTCCGGCTTCGGCTCGCCGGACGACACGGACGGCGCGACGTCGACCTTGCGCACGGCGAACCACCACGGGCCGTCGGACGACTCGGCCACCTGCGCCCGGACCTGGTGGCCGACCAGATCGGCCCAGATCGGCAGGTCGACCACTACGGAGGGCTCGGCGCTGCGGATACCCAGGACCTGGCCGCTCCCGAGGCGGCGCATCGCGCGGGTGATCAGCAGCAGCAGGCCACTGCCGCAGTCCATGTCGCCTCCGTCGATCAGGGCGGCGACCTCGCCGAGCGGGGTGTCTGGATTCACGATCCCACTGTAGGAACGCGGGCCCCGGGACGGATCCGCGAGGATCTGACGATTCGGTGACGTCTGGTCACGGCCCGACGACCCCGCTCCCGGTCGGTTCCGGGGCGTACTACCGTCAGGTCCATGGCCGATGCCCCCGCCGCCGGACAGGGCCTGTGGCGACCCACGGACCCCGGCACCCGCATGGATTTCTGGGAGGGGGTCCACGACGGCAAGGACGTCGACGGCGTCTCCTGGTGGCAGTCGGTTCCCGAGCTGTCCCTGGGGCTCGTGGACTCCACGGGGATCGGGCGCGACGAGCCGGTGATCGATGTCGGCGCGGGCTGGTCGACCCTCGTCGACCACCTGCTCGAACGCGGCTACACCGACCTGAGCGCGGTCGATCTGTCGGCGACCGCCCTGAGGACGGTGCGCGAGCGGATCGGACCGGCCGGGGCCGGCGTCGTCCTCGAGGTCGCGGACGTCCTCGACCTCGACATGGGACGGCGCTACGCGCTGTGGCACGACCGGGCCGTTTACCACTTCCTCACCGAACCCGATGAGCGCGCCGACTATCTGGCCTCGCTGAGGCGCAACCTTCGGCCCGGGGGCTGGGCCGTGGTGGCCACCTTCGGCCCGGACGGGCCGACGACCTGCAGCGGGCTGCCCATCGTGCGCTACACGCATGTCGAGCTCGCGGCCCGATTCCCCGGCTTCGAACTCGTCGCCACCAGCGGGGAGGAGCACGTCACCCCGTGGGGTACCAGCCAACAGTTCACCGCGATCCTGCTCCGGCAGACGTAAGAGCGCGTTCAGTTCCTGCGGCCACGACCCCGCCTAGGGTCGAGGCCACCACGACGAGAGGGAGAACCGATGCCTGACGTGGCACGCCCCACCACGGCCGCGCTCGGCCCCGACGACACCGAACCCCTGGACGGCGGCCGGGCTTCGCGGGCCCTGATCGCCGCCGTCCGCATCGTGGTGGCGCTGCTGTGGATCCAGAACCTGAACTGGAAGATCCCCCCGGACTTCGGCCGCGACCGGCAGGCGGACCTGTACGCCTACGTCGCGGACGCCGTGAACCACCCCGTGCTGGCGCCGTACAGCTGGGTGGTCGAGCACGTGGTGCTGCCGAACTTCATCGCCTTCGGCTACCTCACCCTGCTGACCGAGTTCGCGCTCGGGGTGTTCCTGCTGACCGGGCTGCTGACCCGGCTGTGGGCGCTGATCGGGATCGCCCAGACACTGGCGATCACGTTCTCCGTCCTCAACACCCCGGGTGAATGGCATTGGGCGTACTACCTCATGCTGGCGGCGCACGTCGTCCTGCTGGCCGTGGCCGCGGGGCGCGCCCACGGGCTCGACGGTGTGCTGCGGCCGGGCTGGCGCCGATCGCGCCGCCGCCTGGCCGCGTGGGCGGTGATGGCGTCATGAGCCCCACCGAGACGATGGGCCCAGGCCTGACGACGCCCCTGGACGCACGGTCCGCCCGCCACGTCCTGTGGCTGGCCGCGGCGACGGCGGCCTGCGCGCTGTTCGCCCCGATTCACTACGAGCCGCTGCGCCTGGTCACGGTCTCCACGACGGTCGCGGTGATCCTCGTGCTGGCGGGAGTGCTCGCCGCCGTCGGCGGGCGCACCCGTCGCACGGCGGTGGTCGTCGCGGTGGGAGCGGTGCTCGTGCTGCTGGGGCTCTACCGGCTGGTGACCTACGGACACGGCGGTGCCGGGATCGGCGGCGCGGCCTCCACCGCGGCCCTGCTGACCGGGCTCGGGCTGGCCCATCTGGGCCTCGCCGTCGGGCGACGCTGACGGGCCGCCAGCAGGCTGGCACGTCGGCCGAGGGGGCGACGAAGCGGCACTCAGACGGCGCGGCATCGTCGTCCGCCCGGGTGGTGTCGTGGTCAACGAGTCGATCTGGAGCGGCTGGCCCAGGACGGCTTCAACACCTTGATCCACCGCAACACGACGGCCGTCAAGACCCTCGTCCATCCCTGAAGGCGCGAAGGTACCGACCATGCTGACCTGGATCGTGGACCGCCCTGCTCCGATCGACCACGGACCGCTGCGGCGCGTCCAGCGTGAGCTGCCCGAGCCCGGGCCCGCCCAGGCCCGGGTCCGGGTGAGCTGCTGCGGCGTCTGCCGTACCGATCTGCACCTTTCCGAGGGAGATCTGGCGCCCCGTCGTCCTGCCGTGGCGCCGGGCCACGAGGTGGTCGGAGTCGTCGACGCCGTCGGGTCGCCGTCCGGTCGCTTCTCGGTGGGGGACCGGATCGGTGTCCCCTGGCTCGCCGGCACCGACGGTCGGTGTGGGGCCTGCCGCCGGGGCGAGGAGAACCTCTGCGTCGCACCGACATTCACCGGATGGGACGTCGACGGCGGCTTCGCCGACTACTGCCTCGTCGACCAGGCCTACGCCTACCGGCTGTCCGACGCGCTGAGCGACGAACAGGCGGCGCCCCTGCTGTGCGCCGGCATCATCGGCTACCGGTCCCTGCTGCGGGCCGACGTTCCGCCCGGTGGCGCGCTCGGGCTCTACGGATTCGGTGGCAGTGCGCATCTCACCGCTCAGCTGGCCCTGCATCTCGGCCTGCGGGTGCACGTCCTCACCCGGGGAGAGAAGAACGCCCAGCTCGCTCGGGAGCTGGGCGTCGACTCGGTGGGCCTGGCAGACGGTTCGCCACCCGAACCCCTTGACGGTGCCGTCCTGTTCGCGCCGGCGGGCGAGTTGGTCCCGGTGGCGATGAGGGCACTCGCGCCAGGAGGCACCCTCGCCGTCGCCGGGATCTGGCTCAGTGACATCCCTCGGCTGAGCTATGAGGCGGAGCTCTTCCACGAACGACAGCTGCGCAGTGTGACGGCCAACACCAGAGCCGACGGCGAGGAGTTCCTGCGGCTCGCCTCGCGGTTCGGGATCAGCGCCACGACGACGGCCTACCCGATGAAGGACGCGGAACGGGCCTTGAGCGACCTGGCTCACGGCCGGTTCGGCGGCGCCGCGGTGCTGCACAACTGACGTGCTGCACAACTGACGTGCTGCACAACTGACGTGCTGCTCAAAGACGTGCTGCACACACTGATGGGCTGGGGCGGACGCGAACATGATCGCCCTCGGCGTGATCGTGTTCATCATCGCGATCGCCCTCTGCGCCCGGCTGATCCCACCTAACCGACACATCATCGCCCCCCCAATCGTCACCCTCTGGACCACCGCCCCCGGCACCCAGGCTCGACCCCCGCCACCGCGTCCCCGCCCGGCCAGAAGCAGGCGGAGCCCGCGGCGCGTTCGCCCGAGCGCGGTCACACTCGGCCCGACTCACGCGTCAGTGGGGTGACCAGCAGAGGTGGAAGGGTGGAGGCCGTGGACCAGACGGACATGTTCGAGGCTGAGCGGCCGCGCCTGGTGGGGATCGCGAGTCGAGTGCTCGGCGACCACACCGAGGCCCAGGACGTCGTGCAGCAGGCGTGGCTGCGGCTGCACGCGACGGACGCCGAGATCGACAGCCTGCCGGCCTGGCTGACGACCGTGACCACCCGGCTGTGCCTCGACCGACTGCGGTCACGGACCCCCGTACCCGTCGATGACATCGAGCTCGGGGGGACCGTCAACGATCCGGGCGACGACGTCGCGCTCGCCGGCACCGTCGGTCTCGCCCTGCACATCGTGCTCGACCGGCTCTCCCCGCGCGAGCGGGTCGCCTTCGTGCTCCACGACAGCTTCGGCTTCGAGTTCCCGACGATCGCGGCGGTCCTCGACACCACGCCGACGGCCGCGCGCAAGCTGGCCTCGCGGGCACGAGCCAAGGTCACCCAGCCCCATGTCGAGGACGGCCTAGCCGACTGGGAAGTGGTCGACGCCTTCATGGCCGCAGCCAAGAACGGCGACTTCGACCGGTTGCTGCGACTGCTCGCACCCGACGCCGGCGTGAGCGCTGACGACGCCGCGGTCCTGGTCGGCACGCCGCGGCAGATCGAGGGTCGCGACGAGGTGGCGAGGTTCTTCAACGGCAGCGCCCAAGCCGCGCTCCCGGTCTTCGTTGGTGACCGGCCCGGCAGCGCCTGGTTCCACCTCGGCGCCGCCAAGGTCGTCTTCGACTTCACCATCAACGACGGCCTCGTGCGCGCCATCACCTTCCGAGCCGCGCCCGACGTGCTCTCGCAGGTCGTGCGCCGCGACGGCGGTCGGCCGCGCGGCTGACTCGGTCACACCCAGCCCGTTTCGATCGTCGACACATCAGGACACCACATCAGAAGGAGACGACCATGAAGACCATGACGTGTCGAGCCCTCGGCGGACCCTGCGACCTCGAGCACCACGGGGAGAGCGCCGACGACGTCATCAAGGCCCAAGACCGTCATCTCAAGAAGGCGGAGAAGGCCGGCGACACGACGCACCAGGAGGCCCGCGAAGCCATGAAGAGCCGCTGGCGCCACCCCAAGAAGTCGATGGATTGGTACCGCGACACCAAGCAGGCCTTCGCCGCCCTCCCCGACGACTGAACCACTCTCTCGGCCCTCCGTTACACGTCGCGGCACCGGGACGCGGCACAGGTCGTGCCTCCAGGCTGCCGCGACGAGCTCGTTCCGACGGAGGTCGGGCAGTTGCCGAGCGTCTGCGGTGGCGGCGGGTTCGTGGCACCCCTGGCGGCGGCCGCTCGTGGGGGTGGATCACCCGCACACTGCCGCTGGCAGGGCGACCCGCTCCACTCTCAAGGGTCCTGACGACGGGTGCGGGTGTGGCTATGGGCGTAGCCCTGCGAGCACTACAGCGCGGAGGCGGTCGAGCTGGTGCGGGTCGGCGTCCCGTGCGATCTGGATCAGCGCTTTGAGGAGTGCGACGAGGTCGCCTGCGGTGAGGTCGGCACGC
>CAYYCE010000152.1:0-844 GCA_964469635.1 uncultured Kineosporiaceae bacterium | reverse complement strand
AGTTCCTGCCGTCTGGGCACGCTTCAGCAGGGCGGCGAGGACCTGCTGCATCCGCTTGCCGATCTCGGTCGACACGGTGATCGCTTCGGGAAGGTCGCGTTTGACGCGGGCCTGATCGGCGAGCAGCCCCATGAAGGTGTCGAAGGCCCTCCCGGGGTTGTCCGACGCAAGCAGGCCTTCCGCGCGGATGATCAGGTCTTGGACCTGCTCCTCCTGGACAGCGGCGAACAGTGCCTCCTTGCTGGGGAAATGCCGGTACACGGTGCCGGCGCCGACGCCCGCGCGCCGAGCGATCACATCCAGGGGAACGTCGACGCCCTGCTCGGCGAACGCAGCCCGGGCGGCGTCGACCACCCGGGCGCGGTTGCGTCGCGCGTCGGCACGCAAGGGGCGGGGCGCATCCACTGGCAAGCGGGGCGGCCGTTCCGTATTATTCGGAGTCATCGTTCCGATTCTAGCTCTCGGGAGCACGCCGATGACTGACACTCCTGCCCCCACACCCGCCGAGGTCGCCGAACTGGTCCGCCGCATGGTCGCCGGCCAGGGCGTCGTCTTCGCCGACCTGTTCGCCGTCGACGGCGCCCTGGAGTATCCCTTCGCTCTGCCCGGTCAACCGCCGCGGCTGGTCGGACGAGACGCCATTCGAGGGCACTTCGCCAACGCGTCGGCCGCCCGGGCTCTGTTCCGGATGGACCAGGTGACCTCGACCGTGTATCGCACCGACGACCCCGAAGTGGTCATCACCCAGATCGACCACTCCGGCACATCCACCCTGACCGAACAGCCCTACCACTCCCATGCTCTGGGCATCCTCCGGGTCCGCGACGGTCAGATCGTGGTCGTC
>CAYYCE010000151.1:0-6994 GCA_964469635.1 uncultured Kineosporiaceae bacterium | reverse complement strand
CGAAGCCGCTGAGATACTCGTCGACCGCGGCGTACTGGCCGGACAGCCCGATCCGCCGCCGGACCTCGCGCGGCTGGGCCAGGACGTCGACCCCGGCGACGCGGGCGGTGCCGGCATCGGGGCGCAACAGCGTCGTCAGGATGCGGACGACGGTGGTCTTGCCGGCTCCGTTCGGCCCGAGCAGCGCCAGGATCGAACCTGTGGGCACCCTCAGATCGACCCCCCCCAGCGCCACCACCTGACCGAACCGCTTGGCCAGCCCTCGTGCCTCGATCGCCACCATGGCTGCCGATCCTAGGGTGGACCTCAGACAAGTACCCGACGACGGAATCCGGCCGGCGCGCGCCGCCGATCGACGCTCTTGCGGGGAGGCCCCGGTGACCTTCTGGACCGCGCCACTGACCTACCCCGGCCCGGTTCCCGACACCTCGGTCCTCCTCACACCGAACGGCGTGCGTCCCCTCGACCTGTCGGGCCCGCGCGCCCGGGACCGCGCAGTCCTCGACGGCCTCCTCGAGGGACGCCGCGCCGTGGTCGCGGTCGGGTCCAACGCCTCGCCCGACGTCGTGCGGCGCAAACTCACCGCCGCCGCAGCCGATCCCACCCTCCCTCTGATCAAGGCCGGCGTCGCGAATCTGTTCCTGGCCCTGTCGGCCCACGTGAGCCGGCCGGGGTTCGTGCCGGCCGCCCCCGCCCGCGTCCCGGGCCTGACCAGCCGCGTCACCGTCTCCTGGTTCGACGCCGAGCAGTTGGCCGCGATCGACGCCACGGAACCGAGCTACCACCGCCTTCGGCTGGAGGCGGCCGACCACCCGGTCGTCATCGACGGGCTGGGCACGACGCTGCCGGAGGCCGACGTCTACGCCTCGACCCGCGGCGTGCTGCGGGACGGCGCCGTCCCCCGCGCTCTCGGATCCCAGGCCGAGCTCGCCCGCTGGCTGGCCGGCCACGGCCTCACGCCCTGGCGCGACCACGATGCGGCGTCGGCCTCCCGGCTTCTGGCCCGCTCGCCGGACCTGCGCGCCCGCGCCGGTGAGCAGTTCCGCGCCGCCGGTCTGGTGGTCGCCGACGGCCTGGCCCACCCGCCGAGGGGCCGGGGCCCGGCAGGCCCGGGAGGCCCGGGAGGGCCGGCGGGATGAGCGTCCGGAAGCCCGTCGTCCCGTTCGAGGGTCTGCGGCCGGCGGCCCGGACGTCGTGGTCCCGCGAGGTGCTCGCCGGGCTCGCCCTGGCCGCCCTGGCCATCCCCGAGGTGCTCGGGTACGCGCGGATCGCCGGCATGCCGGTGATCACCGGGCTCTACACGATGCTCGCCCCGATGGTGGTCTTCGCCGTCCTGGGCTCCTCGCGGCACCTCGTGGTGGGCGCCGACTCGGCGACCGCGGCGATCCTGGCCTCCGGGATCGGCGCCCTGGCGGTGACCGGCGGCCCCCGGTACGTCTCCCTGGCGACGACCGCCGCGGCGGTCACCGCGGCCCTGTTGCTGCTGGCGCGCGCCGTGCGGCTCGGCCTGCTCGCCGACTTCCTGTCCCGCACCGTCCTGGTGGGCTTCCTGACGGGGGTCGGGATCCAGGTCGCCGTCGGCCAGCTACCGGGCCTGCTCGGCCTGTCGGACGTCCACGGCGCCGCGCCGGTGGTGATCGAACGGACCCTGACTGAGCTGTCGCGGGCCCACCCGCCCACGGCGGTGTTGAGCGGCTGCGTGCTCGTCCTGGTGCTCGGGGGCCGGCGGGCGGCGCCGAAGCTGCCGTGGGGACTGGTGGCGGTGATCGGCGCGGTCCTGGCGGCGCAGTGGGTGGACCTGGCCGGCCGGGGGGTGGCCGTCCTCGGCCCGGTGGCCGCGGGACTGCCCAGCCCCCGGCTGCCCTGGCCGGCCCTCGCGGACGTCCGGGCGGTCCTGCCCGTCGCGGCGTCCATGGTCGTGGTGATCCTGGCCCAGAGCGCGGCGACCGCGCGGGCCTACGCCACCCGGTTCGGCGAGCACGTCGACACCGACGCCGACCTGGTCGCCCTCGGCGGTGCCAACCTCGCAGCGGCCGCCACCGGCACCTTCGTGGTCAACGGCAGCCCCACCAAGACCCAGATGGTGGTCGACGGCGGAGGACGCAGCCAGCGGGCCCAGCTGGCGGCGGCCGCCGCCGCCCTGCTCACCTGTCTCCTGTTGACCGCACCTCTGGCCCGGTTGCCGCTGGCCGCGCTCGCCGGCGTGGTGTTCGTGATCGGGGTGGAACTGGTCGACGTCGCCGGCCTGCGGCGGATCCTCGCGGTCCGCCGGGAGGAGTTCGTGGTCGCCCTGCTCACCACGGCGTCGGTGGTCGTGCTCGGCGTGGAACTCGGGATCGCGGTGGCGGTGGTGATCTCGATGGTCGACCACCTGCGGCACAGCTACACCCCGCCCAGCGGCGTCCTGGTGAAGTCCGCCGACGGGCACTGGCGGTCCGTGCCCGTGACCACGGGTGCCCGGACCGAGGGCGGTCTGCTGATCTACCGCTTCGCCTCGGGGCTCTACTTCGCGAACGCGGCCCGGCTCGCCGAGGACGTCGACCGGCTGGTCGGCGGCGGGCCGCCCCTGCGGTGGTTCTGCCTCGACGCCGCCGCGGTCGGCGACATCGACTACTCGGCGTCGGAGGTGCTGCACACCGTCGCGGAACGCCTTCGCGGCCAGGGGGTCCGGCTCGTCCTGTCGAACGTGCTGGACGACGTTCATCGGCAGCTGGAGCGGTACGGGCTGGTCGAGCTGATCGGCCCGGAGGCCTTCTACGAGACCTCGGGTGCGGTGCTGGACGACTTCCGCCGTCCTCGCGGCCCGGATCAGGGCTGATCAGGGCTGATCAGGGCTGATCAGGGCAGTGGGTCAGGACCGGGACCATCACCAGAATCCCGAGCAGAGCAGATCGTCCAGGCGCCTGAGCAGCTCGTCGCGGCGGACCGGTTTGATGAGGTAGGCGTTCGCCCCGGACAGCACGCTCTCGAGTTCGGAGTCGAGGGCGTCCAGACCGGTGAGCATGATCACCGGGATGTCCGAGTGGAGCGCTCCCTCGCGTAGTTGCCGTAGCACCTCGTGGCCGTCCAGACCCGGCATGACGACGTCCAGCACCACCGCGGCCACGTCGTTCTCCTCGGCCGCGGTGAGCCCGGCCGCGCCGGTGCCGGCCTTGATCACCGCCAGGCCGTGCTGTTCCAGGATCGCGCCGACGAGATCTCGGGTGTCCTCGTCGTCGTCGATGATCAGGACGGTGGGATGTTCCAGGCGCCATTCGGAGGGCGCCCCGACATGTTGGGACAGCGACTGCTCTCTGGGGAGCGCGTCGTTCGCCCGCACGATCAGACTGCGGGTCCGAGCGGGGACGGGCGTGGTCATGGTGTCGGCTGCTGGTCGGGCAGGCATTCGACCCCCTTCCGAGTCGTGGCGCGCCGTGGGCCGTGCGGCCCGAGCGGTTCAGACATCACCGGGTCTTGGTTTCGTTCGGCTGCGGCCGGACATTTCTGGATGCGCCGAACAGGTGGAAGAGGTCACCGAGGCCTACATCACCCATTGTCAAAGATCGATCACCGATGATGAGGCTGGGTCGACGACGACCCCTCCTCCGGGAACCACCCGAGCGCGGGAGGGCCGCAATGATCGATACCTCGATCGACCCCGACTCGCTGGCGCGTCGCGTGGTCGAGGCGTTCCCCGACCCCATCGTCGTGGTCGACGCCAACGGGATCGTGGTGAGCGTCAACCCGTCCGTGGAGCAGACCTTCGGCTACACGCCGGAGGAGTTGGTGGGCAGGAACGTCGATCTCCTGGTGCCGGACGGCGACCGCGAGCGTCAGGGCCTGCAGCGGGCCGCCCACCGGGCCCATCCCCGCTCCGCCCCCAGGCAGACCCGCCTGACCCTGCGCGGGCGGCGCAGGGACGGCTCCGAGTTCCCCCTCGGGCTCGCGCTGGCCACGTGCGAGGGCGAGGACGGCGCCCCTCTGGTCATCCTCTCCGCCCGCGACCTGAGCGAGAGGTGCCGGATGCAGGAGCGCATCCGCTGGCTGGTCGACACCGTGCCCGACGCCATGGTGGTGGTGGACGCCGAGGGCCACATCGTGATGGTCAACGCCCAGACGGAGCGGATGTTCGGCTACCCGACCCCGATGCTCGTGGGCCGGCCACTGGAGATCCTCGTCCCCGACCATCTCCGCGGCCGCCACCGAGGCCACCTCCGATCCTTCGCGTCGGCGCCGGCCCAGCGCGGCATGGGCGACGGTGCCGAGTTGTCCGGCCGTCGCAGCGACGGCACCGAGTTCCCGGTCGAGGTCAGCCTGGCCCCGATGCGGACCGACAGGGGTCTGTTCATCGCCGCCGCGGTCCGCGACATCACCGAGCGCAAGAGCACCGAGCAGTACTGGCAGCAGGCCCGCGACCAGGCGCTGGAGGCCTCGCGACTGAAGTCCGACTTCGTGGCCACCATGAGCCACGAGATCCGGACCCCGATGAACGGAGTGATCGGCCTGGCCGCCCTGCTGGGCGAGACCGAGTTGGACCAGGTGCAGCGCCGCTACCTCGACGGCATCCGGACCAGCGGCAACGTGCTGCTCGGGTTGATCAACGACATCCTCGACTTCTCCAAGATCGAGGCCGGCGGGCTCGTTCCCGAGGAGGCCGACTTCGACCTGCACCGGATGCTCGACGAGCTGATCGCGATCACCACCGAGAACGCCTCGGCCAAGGGGCTGACCCTCGTGGTCGAGGCCGACCCCGGGCTGCCCCGGGCGGTCCGCGGCGACCCTGGCCGCATCCGCCAGATCCTGCTCAACCTGGTCAGCAACGCGGTGAAGTTCACCGCGAGGGGCGGCGTCCGGGTCGTGGTGGGCACGATCGACGGCGAGGTCCCGGACGGCGCCGCCCTGGTCGTCTTCGAGGTCCGGGACACCGGGGTGGGGGTGCCCCCGGAGAGCCTGGAGCGGTTGTTCGAGCCGTTCGTCCAGGCCGACGCCACCGTCACCCGCACCCACGGCGGGACCGGTCTCGGGCTCAGCATCTGCCGCAGGCTCGCCGAGGCGATGGGCGGGGAGATGGACGCCGAGAGCCGGGTGGGGGAGGGCTCGACCTTCCGGCTGACCCTTCCCCTGGCCGTCGTCGGGGCCGGCCCGGACGGCGAGGAGCGCCCCGACGGGCGCGTGCTCAGACTGCTGCTCGCCGGCTCGGACGCGCCGCGGCAGCGGGCGATCGCGGCGGAGCTGCGGTCGTGGGGGATGAACGTCGACGTGGCGCGTACGCGGGCGGACGCCGTCCGGGCCCTGCGCGAGGGGGCCGGGTACGGCCGACGCCACGACCTGGCGCTGGTCGACGAGGCGCTGGACGACGGGAGCGGGGTCGAACTGATCCGCGAACTGGCCGACCACCCGCTGCTGGCCACCACGCCCGCGGCGCTGCTGACGGTCGGGACGTCGCCGGGGCCCGAGGGGATCCCCACCCTGTCCACCCCGCTGGAGCGGACCGCGCTGCAGGACAGGCTCGCGGAGCTGTCGGCGGCTCCGGGGCGCCGCGTCGGGGGCCGGCCGGCGCAGGCCGCGCGGATCCTGGTGGTGGAGGACAACGAGATCAACCAGGCTGTCGTCGAGGGGGCGCTGAACTCGATCGGCTGCGTGGTCGACGTGGCCGTCGACGGCGTCGAGGCGCTCGAACGCGCCGCGCAGACGACCTACGACGCCATCCTGATGGACTGCCACATGCCGCGGATGGACGGCTTCACCGCCACCCAGGAGTTGCGCCGCCGTCCCGCGACGGCGCGCACCCCGATCCTGGCGATGACGGCCGACGCGCTCAAGGAGCACCGGGACCGGTGCATCGCCTCCGGCATGGACGACTACATCGCCAAACCCGTTCGGCCCCAAGATCTTCGCGAGATCCTCATCCGGTGGGTGGGCGTCGCTCGCCCCGAGTCGCCGACGAACCCGCCGAGCCCGGACGGCCGGGGCGAGGGCTCCGCCGAGGCCTTGCGGGAGCGACTGGAGGAGATCTTGGGAGACCGCGATCCCAGGAGCGTCGCCCTCGCGGTCCGGATCGTCAGCCGGTTCCAGGCGACCGCCGCGCAACTGCTCGAGGCCACCTTCGAGGCCGCCGCCCACGGCGACGCGGCGACCGCCGCACTGCAGGCGCACAGCCTCAAGGGGGCCGCCGCCAACCTCGGCGCCCTCCGGCTGCGACGACTCTGCGCCGAGGTCGAGGCCCTGGCCCGGGCCGGGTCCTGTGAACTGATCCCCGAGCGGTGCTCCGACCTCGAGCAGGCGGTGGCTGAGTTCGAACGGATCCTCTCCCGGGTCGGCCACGAATACCCGGAACTGGTGGACGCCCTCGTCGCCGGCGCCGCCGCGGCGGTGGCGACCGAGGGGTGAGGCCGGCCCCACGGCGATACCGGCTCACGGCGATACTGGAGGGTATGTCCAACAGCCTTCTGATCGTTCACGTCGACGTCGCCGTCCTCCCCGGGGCGGTGACGGACTTCCTCACCGCGACCGAGGCCAACGCCGCGGCCAGCAGACTGGAGCCGGGGGTCGTCCGGTTCGACGTCCTGGCCGACCGTGAGGACGCCGCCCACATCGTCCTCGTCGAGATCTACCGGGACGAGCAGGCCGCCGCCGACCACAAGCGGACCGAGCACTACGCCACCTGGCGCGAGGCCGTCGCCCCGATGATGGCCCGGCCCCGCGGCAGCGTGCGGTACGTCAACATCTCGCCGGAGGATGTGGGGTGGTGATCGGGGACGGCCGGCCGGCCGGACTGAACCGGGCGTTCGATCTGGCCACGGCGGCCGACCTCCGATTCGGCAGCAACCGGCTGGGCGAGGTGCCCCAGGCCATGGCCGGCTGGCAGGTCCACCACGCCCTGCTCGTCACCGGACGCACCAGCAGACGGGCCGAACCGCTGCGGACGGCGCGGGCCGCCGCCGGGATCGCGACGACGACGTTCGCGGTCGGCGGAGAGCCGTCGCTCGAGACCGTGCGCTCGGGTCTGGACGTG